>NZ_KB913019.1 GCF_000383975.1 Natronorubrum tibetense GA33
ACTCTGTTCTAGCCTGATTCCTCCTTCTACATAGGATGGTCTGCCACTTGAAAATACGGATCAGAAATCTCGAACTGGCCATCGAAGCGTGGATTGTGTTTGTGTTGTCGGATTCATCCTGCGGCTAAAGCCGCAGGTATTCTCCTTGCTTTGTATAATTAGTATCCTGTGTGACGAACAACAAGAGCAGCAGCTGTCACCGAATCACTCCATTCGTTCTTCGCAGACGTCTCTTCAGTGAAAGACTCGATAAACCCGGAGAACGACTGCAACGGAGGCACTACCCATGTCACAATACGATTCCGTGGATACACCTGATTCGCATCACGTCCACGAAGAGCAAACACGGGATAAAAAGCCGACCGACCGTGATTGCCCGTGCTGTCGAGTCTGTGGGCTAACCGCTGAGAGAGCCGAACGTTCTGAAGAGCCATCGGTTCGACACGAACCTCGGGAGGAAGAACACACGGAACACGCTCACGAGCCGCCAGACCACACACATGAAGATCACGCCGACCAAGATCATGGGACGCACGTCGATCACGCCGGTCACGAGGAGATGTTCAAGCAGCGCTTTTTCGTTTGCCTCGTGCTCTCGTTTCCGGTGCTGTACTACAGCCCGATGCTCCAGGAGTGGTTCGGCTACGCTGCCATAACGTTCCCCGGAAGCGAGTTCGTCGGGCCGGTTCTTGGTACTATCGTCTTCCTCTACGGTGGGATTCCGTTCCTGCGGATGGGAGCAGTCGAAGCCCAGAACCGTGAACCGGGAATGATGCTGTTGATCTCGCTCGCTATCACCGTCGCGTTCGTCTACAGCGTCGCCGCGGTCGCGTTCGGGATCGGTGAGCCGTTCTTCTGGGAACTCGTGACGCTGGTCGTCATCTTCTTACTCGGCCACTGGATCGAGATGCGTAGCGTCCGGCGTGCCTCGGGTGCGCTCGACGAGTTAGCCGAGTTGATGCCGGACACAGCCGAACGCATCGTTGAGGACGTTGAGGTCGAAGAAGTTCGCGTTGACGAACTCACGGAAGACGACCTCGTGCTCGTACGACCCGGGGCTAACGTTCCCGCCGATGGCGTCGTCGAGGAGGGCGAGTCGAACGTCGTCGAAGCGATGATCACCGGCGAGTCCCGACCGACCAAGAAGGAACCGGGCGACGAGGTGATCGGCGGGACGACCAACCGCGACGGGGAGTCTCCGCGTTCGCGTCACGGCGACGGGCGAGGAGACGACGCTGTCGGGCATCATGCGGCTGGTCGAGGAGGCCCAGCAGAGCCGCTCCCGGACACAAGTGCTCGCCGATCGGGCCGCGGGCTGGCTGTTCTACGCCGCGATTGCCGTCGCGGCTGTCACTGCCGTCGTGTGGACTGTCGCTGCCGAATTTGGGTTGACAGTCGTGGAACGGGTCGTCACTGTACTCGTGATCGCGTGCCCACATGCCCTGGGACTCGCCGTCCCGCTGGTTGTCGCCATCAACACGACGATGGCCGCGCAAAACGGCATGCTGATCCGCGATCGGATCGCCATGGAGGAGGCGCGCAACCTCGATACGATCGTCTTCGACAAGACGGGTACCCTCACGAAAGGTGAGCAGGGAGTCGTCGATGTCACCACGACCGACGACTGGAATGAGGACGAGTTATTGGCAGTGATGGCTGCTGCCGAAGGCGATTCCGAACACATGATTGCGGAGGCGATCCGTGAGGAGGCCGATGAGCGAGGGCTTTCCGTTCCAGGTGTGCGCGAATTCGAGGCGCTCGAAGGCCGCGGGGTCCGCGCGACCGTTGAAGTCGAAGCAGCGGCGACTCCCGGCGTGGACGGGAATAGCGTGCAAGACGGCGAGACGGTTCACGTCGGTGGACCCAACTTGCTACGCTACCTTGATATTGAACCGGACGCCAACCTCAAAGCGTTCGCGGACGAGGCCGGCGAACCCGGCCAGGGAGTCGTCTACCTGCTTCGAAACGGCGAAGCCGTGGGCGCAGTCGCACTCGCGGACGTGATCCAGGATGAAAGTTTCGAGGCGATCGACGCGCTCCACGAGATGGGTGTCGAGGTCGCAATGCTCACCGGCGATACGGAAGACATCGCCCGCGCCGTCTCCGAGGAGCTCGACAGTGACACGTACTTCGCCGAAGTCCTTCCGGAAGACAAGGACAAGAAAATCGTCGAACTCCAAGACCAGGGTAAGCGGCGAAGCTGACCTCCGTAGTGAACGTAGTGTTTTGCAGAAGTCGTCCTTGTTAACCTTCATCCAGACGCCCTGCCGGGAGTATTCCTCGACCACTCAAGCTTCAAGCGTCGCTTTGAGGTCTGAGAGCCGATTTGACCAGCCCGGTATCTCTACTGACTCAATACCACCGTGTGATTCGAACGCTGCCAGTACTGGTTCGGGCTCTGACTCAGCGACTGCCTCCAACGCCATGAACGTGTATCTGACGTAGTCCCTGATCTCATGTCTGGTCACAAAGTGAGAGCCATCTGGCACACCGTCGAACGCAACCAGAAGCGCCACAAGATCGGGAACCGCGTCGCGAACCGTCTGTGGATCTTCCTCAGCCGCGGCCTCGAGGGCTATCGCAGCCTGTCGACACGCCCAGAGATAGACGTTCGGGAGGGCAGCGCCGAGCGATCCGGCCACGGTGTCAGCGCGTTCAGGACGTTCCTCGAGCAATTTACCGAGTGTGCCAGCTGCGATCGAACTGGGGGCGACGTCGCCGTCGGCAGCGAGGTCTGACAGCCGGCCGAGATTCTCCTCGATAGTATCGGGTGTCTCCTCACCTAACTCACAGAGCATGTATCCAACGAGATCGGCCTGCTGACGATCATCCGCAGCCTCGGCAGCGTCGAGCAGCCTCTGCACGTGGGGTTCGAATACCACGGGATGACCGGATCCGATCGTTCTCGCGATATCGAGGTGGAGATCCATCGCCGACGGTTGCGGCGATAGTAATGACTCGATGACCGTGTCGACGAACGTTGCGAGCTTCGGTTCGATCGTCTCCGGTGTCAAGCTCGTTTCGGTGTCGATCAGGTCGACAATGTCCTCGGGATCGAAGCGACCAGGGATCTCGGCACCCCCCGAGACCTCGTCGGTAATTTTGCCGACCGTCGATCCATGCTCGACGATCGGGACGAGCGCCTCGAGAAACCGTTCGAAGAACTCCGGACCGTTCGGTGGCTCTTTTGAAATGTAGAACTTGACGAGGTCGAAGAGCTGGTCATCGGATAGGTTCTCGATCCGCTCGTCCGCCGGCTTGTCGGACAACGTCACTGCAACCAGGTCGTCGAGAACCGACCTGGCAGCGGCCAGTTCGGCATCGGCGACGGCCGCGAGGGTTCTCGTTGGGCCTCGATCCTCGTCAATTTCCGCCCAGTGACCGAAGATATCGTACAGCACTTCCGAAACGAATGCCGGATCCGCCGCCGCGACGGGTGGCAGGGCATACTTCCCGCCTTTCGACGAGCCATCGAGGGCTCCCTCGCGGTACGGATCGACGAAAATCTCGTAGTCGTCGGTCACGGCGTCGTGTCCTGCCTCGTAGAGCGCGGCCAGTGCTCGAGCAGCGCCCAGGTTCCCCTCGATCGACCGGAGCGTCTCCTCGAGCGCGGCTACGGTTTCGTCGGTGACGGAGGGTCCGATGTCGGCCACCGCTTCCACCAGGCCAGAAACCTGGTCATCCAGAGGGGCCGACCGTCCGCGTGCTGCCAACAGGTCCGACACGGCATCCACAATCACTTCCGGTCGGCGCTTTGCCAGGGCGTTCAGCGTCTGCACCGATGGACTGACGTGGTGGCGGTTCGACCGCTCGTGATCGAACTCCGGGCTAGCCGTCTCGACGGCGTAGGGGAGGAACTCCTCGATCGCCGTCGGGCTCCGGTCACAAATCCCGACCAGCAAGTCGTCGTCGATCGTTCTGTAGGCGGAACCGTCGAAGACCGATTCGTGCCAGTCGATCAGACAGTCCGCCACGAACTCCGGATAGTTCGCAGCCAGCGTGACGAGCGGATCCTCGCTGCGCTCAGTAAACGGCTGTGTTTCGGAGTATTCGGCTATCGCTTCGAAGTGTGGCTCAAAGGATCGATCGCTCTGGCGAACGTACCGAGCCAGCGTGTCGGCGCCCGTGCTTCGGTGGTCTGGACTTTGGACCTGGAGTAGTGTTGTGAGAACCGCTTCAGGCTTACCAGACCCTTCGCCGGCGGCCAGTGCAGCCGACACGAGCAGATCTGCGTCGTCGCGTAAGGAACGGCCCTGGGAAGCGAGCCGATCGACCACGCGCTCGGCGACGTCCGTTCGATCGAGGTGATCAGCGTGTATCAGCCACCCGAGCGTTCTCGCCACCCCGATTCGAATCTCGTCGTCATCGGCGTCGAGGTACCCGTCGAGGCGGTCGACGTGATCGACCAGCAGGTCCGGAGAATCCGCGGCCACGTCACAGAGGATACGGACCGCCGCGTATCGAGGCGCCGCCGCATCACGATTCGGCGCAAGTGCGTCGAGATCGTCTTCGAAGGTGTCGATGACCGTGTCGATTGCAGCGCTGGCATCCGGATGCTCCGTGATCAGTTCGACGGCGTGTGATTCGAGATGGAAGGCGACTCGTTTGCGGACGATTGGTGATGGATCGTGCAGGTGTTCGACCAGGGCCATCGCTATCCACGAGATGGGTTTCGGGGGGATACGTTCGTCGTCGGTCGAGGATGGCGGAAACGAGTCATCGTCGAGTACCTGGCCGACGATGCCATCGAGGAGTCCGGTCGAGACGATCACCTGGCGCACCCGAGGACTGTCGTCGTCGATCAGGTCGAGCAACTGGGCACTCACGGCCGATTTGTCCACGATGTCTTCTGGATCCGGTTTGATTGCCCCCGCAAGAATCGTACTGAGCACGAAGGCGACCCCGCTCCGGAGTTCGGGATCGTCGTGGTCGAGATACGACTGTAGGATTTCCACGCTCTGAGCGGTCGGGTCCATCATGGGCCACTCCGCCGGGTTGTCGAGAACCAACCGCGATATGTGGCCCATCATGGCGGGCTCGGCATCTGGGTCAGCCTCCGCGAGGCGGCCACACAGCTCGTCGATCGTTGGGTCCGAGTCAGATTGCACCATCGATACCGTAGTGAATTGCGTAGTAGTCGAAGTGTGACTCGACGAACCACCGAGAGATAGTCGACAGTTCGTCGACTGGCTCTCCGAGCTGATCGTTCTCAACTTCGTAGTAACTGCTCCTCGTCTGCCCCTCTCCACCTTCGATCGATTCGACGATAACGACTCGGTCGAGGTGGCCACAGATCGATTCTAACACCTTCTCAACAGGGATCGACGTCGTTACGTTGTCGTCGTAGATTACGACCGACGATCCCTGGTGTTGGCTCGTGAACCGATCCGGATAGCGTTCGTCGACCATGTTCTCCATCACAGCATCTGGATCGCCGTCATCGGCGATTTCAGCGACGATCCACCCCTGATCCTCGGCCATGCACGGCGATTGTTTCACGAATTACAAAAGTGTACGTATAGAGTACTCAGTGGTCATCTTGGATGAGCCGCGGATAGTCCTTCGAACCTCGTCTCCTTTGATAACCCTCGAGGAGAGGTCTTCTCGAAGCATCACTACGATGCTCGAGTTGGATGGCATACCGAGACACTCGGTCGGGAAGAACTTCGAACAGAGCTCGTGAACAGATTGTCACGATCTCGTCCAGAGCATCAGATCCGGATCTCGATGCAACGTGTCGACGAGACCCCGAAGTTCCGTGCGACGGTTGAGATGGAGATCCAGGCAAAGGTGGATTCGAACCACCCAGACGGGGTCGTCGACACGAGCGGCGATCGGATCTACGGCGTGACGCTGGCCCAGGAAGAGCGCATTCAGGCGAGAGAGGAAGAACTCGAGCGAATCAGTACACAGGCGGCATTCGGTCGACAAGAGGGACGGGCAGAGCGAACGAGAGCGGTGGTTGAACAGGAGCGGCGGAGTCAGCGGCCGGTCAAGGAAGTCGATCCTCGAGAGGAACTTGAGCGGGCGGAGTTGGGGCAGATCAACCGGCAGGCACAGCGGTTGGCAGAGGACGTCAACGGTGGGTACACACGATCGGTCATCGCGAATCGGATCGCGAGTCGGGTTCTCGAGGGTGAAGCGATGTTCGAGGCGGTGACAGATACGGAAGAAGAGATGCAGCATGAGGCAGGAACGATTGTGCCGATTGGGAGACTCGAGTCGATTAGGAGAGGCGAGGTCAGTGTGGAAGGGCGCGTGATCGAACTGTGGGAGCCCTCGTGTACGAGTATGCAACAGGTAGGGTTACTCGAAGATGAGACTGGGCGGACGAAGTTCACGATTTGGGCGGCAAGCAGACAAACGAAGGCAAAAGAAGGTGAGTTGGTGCGGTTCAGGGCGGCTGCGAAGAACTGGTACAATGGCCGATGTTCGATCGCGCTGACTCGATGGTCGGGGATCGTGTTCCCAGAGCGCGGTCAGTGGTGGGTGTAACTGAAAGAGGTCTCTTTTTTGTTGATACCCGATCACCCACTACCCGCCTCCCCACCCACCTCCACGTTCCGGGCTGCTCACGGCCGAGAGCCGATTCGCTGCCGGGCTTTCGCTGAATCTGCGAATTCTGGACGGTCAGTTTGCGTCGCCGTGGAGCAGTCGGGGTAACTCCATTTGCACGAACAGTGACGCAACGACCATCAAAAGCGGTCCAAGAAAGATACCATACCAGCCGAAAACGACCGGCCCGAGGATGTACGCGAAGATGACGAGGCCTGTCGGAAACATTCGGCCTGAGAGCGATGGTCGGATGTAGGTTCGGATGACACCGTCGAAGAGGACACCCATAACGACGTAAAACGCGACAGGAAACCACAATGAGATCAGATTGGTCTGAATGGCCAGTACCGCGAGATAGACAACGATAGCTGCATACACAATGTTCCGACCAATGAGTGGAATAACTGATGCAAGGCCGGTGATTATGGCTAGCAATAGTACTTGTGGGATTGCAACTCCAGCTGGCGCAATCGCGTTGAGAAGCGTGTAGATGATCGCAGCGAGTACCATGATTGCAAGAATTGTCAGCGTATAGCCAAAAAAGACAGAACTGAGTCCCTTGTCAATCGCTCGGGCGAACTCGTCAACACGGGCTCTCTCACCGATAATCTCGACCCGAAACCACTCCGCGAGTCGCTGCTCATCACGAACGAGGAAGAACACAAAAAGAAGCGTGATGAATATGTTGTATGCTGCTGTGACGAACGCACTCAGTACGTCACCACCCCACTCGATTACCGATCCGAAAGTTGGGTCGGTGGCAAGACCTTCCACAAAGGGGTAAACCTCCTCCTCAGTTGTTGGCACCGTGTCTGGGATTCCGTCAGGAAACAACGTTTCGGCGATTAGCTCGAAATCAGTTGCCTCGAGGGTTGCAAGTTGTACAATAGCGATGGACGCGAGGACGATGAGGATACCGACAAACGGCAGAATAACGAGTCCAAGAGTGATGACTGCAGCCGTGCTCTCTGAAAACCCGCGTTGGCGGAGGTGTCGTGCCACTGGCCGGGCCACAAAATAGAGAAACACACCGAAGACGATCCAGCCGAGATATCCACGAAGTGCGTACACCAGGATGAGTGCAAGAACGAGCCCGAAAACCCACCAGCTAAGTTGTGAGCGAAGTTGTTTATGACCAAAACCGTTGTCTGAATCCATGACTACGGAACGAACACCCCTTGAGAACAAGCCTCTTGGGGGAGACGGACACCCAGACTAAGGAGTACAACACTGGGAGGACCAGTCCATCGAAGACAGGCTATGCTTTTGATGGAGACCGTATTATAAAACACCTTGTTAACCGTCAGACTCGGTCAGAACTTCGACACCGACCGCACACCGGTTTTTTTGGGACCCGCTGGTGGGCAGCGGTCTTCTCGAGTTTGACTCGAGGGATCTGAAATGAACATGGCTACGAGCAGCACCAGTCGGGAAACGTTCCACGGTTCGGATACCCGGCACGACGAGATGTTCAGTATGATCGACACGTGGCTCGAGGACCTCGTCTGTAAGGTCGACGACGCCGTCTCGAGTAAGCAATTCAAAGAGTGACTCGACGTCCAGAGCGAGTTCCACGACTACTCTCCTCGAAATACCCTGTTGATCCAACGCCAGTGCCCACACGCGACTCGAGTTGCTGGCTACAGAACGTGGCAGAACGAGTTCGATCGATGCGTGAGCAAAGGCGAGAAGGCGATCTGGATCTGGGCACCGATCATCGCGAAGAAGTGCCCCAAGTGTGGGAACTCGTCGTCGTACCACGAACGGAGTGACTGCGAATACGACGAAACAGAACCCGACGAGTGGAACAAGGGGCTTGTCGGCTTTCGGCCAGCACCAGTCTTCGATATATCACAGACTAAGGGAGAGTCACTCCCGGAACTCGAGACCGTTCTTTCGCTGCCGCCTCTTCGAGAACTCGAGCAACGCGTCGATCGTCACTCTCTGGGAGTCGGAAGTAGCGCTGGCCGTCGTCTTTGCGGATGCGCTCGAGGCGGCCATCTACGACGTCGACCTCGCCTTCGTCGACGTGATCCTCGAGGAGGTGCGCCCCCTTCTCGAGTTCGCGTGCCTAGAGTTCGCCGACGCGGTCTTTGTTCGCGTTGAGTTTCTTCTCGTGAGCGTCCAGGCGTGCCTCGATGGGCGTTTGGGTTTCTTCGAGGGTCTCGACGCGTTCGCGAAGCGCCTCGAGTTCGTCGGCGAGTGTTTGGATCGTCTGTGCAGTCGGTGCGGGAGAGTCTAGGTTCGTGCTCATTGACATCTTCCTGCATATTCAGATGCAGGCGAATGTCAACTACTACGGTATTCCGTGTTCTCAACCAGAGGCGGTGGACGACCAGTAGGCCACTCTGGCAGGCACCGATAAAGCGCGAGTCGCTGGCCGCCAGTTCCGGAACAGTACGAAGCACGGCTGAGTTCGATCACTTCGCTCATCCGCTGGTATCTAGTTCCAAATCGCTGAAACGCCGTTATAGGCGAAGAGGGAAGCTACCGACTTCGCTGACTCAATCTCTTCGGCCCAGCAACGGGTTTCGTCGACAGTTTTCGAGTGGAATTGCAACCGCCTTATTCAATTCTGACGGTCGAAAAACGTCACGCCCCGGTGAGATAATAGGTACAATAGGTACACTATTTGCAATAGGTAGATGGATTCTGGGCCTAATCAGCGTCAATAGGTAGAATAGATGGAATAGATATAATAGGTACACTATTCAAAATAGGGAAAATAGCTAAACGAGGTAGAGTATCTCCAAAACCCCCAATAGACGACGATACTGCCACCAATGGCTTACCTAGAGCAGGCAAGATAGGCGGAGTAGAGTTAATCGGTTGGGCAGGCACAGCAGCACCAATAGGTACAATAGGTCCAACACCTACAATAGGTACTTGACCTATTACAGGCATTTCACCTATTGCAACTACCCCACCTATTGGGCCCTCAGTAGGTAACACTAAGAAGATAGAATTAGATGAGGTCAGTAATGGCTGAAATAGAAGGTGCCGGAACAATAGGCACCTACCGTACCGCACAAACGGGTGATTCTATCAATGCAAACAACAACTGAACCACGCGCCGTGAGCGTGGTCATCCTGAAAGGTGGTGTCGGCAAATCAACGACTTCGATGAACCTCGCGCGCCAGCTCGCAGAGCACGGCAAAACGCTCTACGCCGACCTCGATCCGAACGGGCACGCGACGAACGGCCTCGGCTTCGGAGACGCCTATCAAGGCGACATCAATCTCGGCGATGTCATCCTCGAGGGCGACGCGACGCCCCAGGATCTCATCCGATCGACCGAGCACGGGTTCGATCTGCTTCCGTCCTCGGATACGCTCGAGGACGTCGAAAAGGACCTCGCGGGCGCGATGCAGGGTTCGGCACGAATCAAATCGAAGATCGTCGATCCGCTGCTCGGGACCGAGTACGAGTACGTGGTCTTCGACTGTCCGGCGTATCCGGGGATGCTCAACAACAACGCACTGGTCGCGACAGGGAACGTCGTCATCCCGATCGAACCGGGCTCGAGTGCGATCGGCGGCTACAAGCGAACTATGGAGCGGCTGATCGAGCCGGCCCGGGAGTACATCGACGTCGACGTCCTCGCGGTCGTACCAAACAAGCTCTCGGATCGGATCGATCAACAGACCGAGGACCGAGAGTTGCTCGAGAACCTGAACAAGGCCACCTACGAAGTAAACTCCGGACAACCGCTGCAGGAAGCGGTGCCGAACTTCGCTCGGATCACGGCCGAGGAGTTCGACGCGATCGACGCCGGTGAGATGACGCCACCGAAACCGGGGATTCGCCACCGGTCTGCGCTTTCGCGGTCGCTCCAGCACAACCAACCGCTGCAGGATTACGATCCCGAAAGCGATCAGATCCCATACTACGAGGAACTCGCCGAGATCGTCGCGGCCGGAGGGATCGAGCGATGAGCAATCCGTTCGACGATCTCAAAGCGGACGACGGGGAGCCGGTAGAGTCAGAAGATAAGACTAACTCCAAAACCGAACCGGAATCGGGGTCGGAACCGGAACAGTCTGACGACGAACCGTCGGCGGAAGAGTCGGCCACCGAAAGTACGGACGGCGAATCGGGCACGAATTCTGCAGCGGATCGAGACGAGGCGGACGACCGATCCGAGACACCGCTGACGCCCGCAGAAGTCGGGCCAGCATTCGAGTACAGCGAAGTACAGCAGAAACCGTTCTACGCGCGCACCGAGACGGTAAACGAGTTCGAAAATCAGATTCGAACGACGATCGTCCCGACGCTCGCCGGAGCGGAGATTCTCGATGAAGAAACTCGAGAGATACACGACGCAGTGCTTCGACTCGCGAACGAGAATCCGGAACGGGTTGCCGAACTCGTGCTCGAGGAACGGCGACAGGCGGGAAATCAATAGATAGAGGCGTCGATCACTCGTTCCTATTGGAGCAACGCGACCGCTACTAGCCTATTTTGACCAGTTGGTGCCCCCCATGATGACAGTCGAATTGACAGAGAGCGCTCACAGCGTTTAACCTTCTCTGGCAATTCTGTATGAATGACTGATGGAACGCCTAACTCGCGAAGACGAGCGCGATGAACAGACGGCCGACGAGACAACTGAGCAAGAAGGCGTTCAGACCTGTCCCGAGTGTGACTCGAGTTCGCTGGTCAGAAGCGCCGACGAGAGCGAAGTGAGCTGTGAAGACTGTGGGTTGATCCTCGAGGAAGAGACCATCGACCGCGGGCCGGAATGGCGTGCGTTCGACCAGTCGGAACGAGACAGCAAATCTCGCGTGGGGGCCCCGACAACCCAGACGATGCACGACAAGGGGTTGACCACCACGATCGACTGGAAGAACAAAGACGCCTACGGCCGGTCTCTCTCCTCGGACAAACGGAGCCAGATGAACCGGCTGCGGAAGTGGCAGGAACGAATTCGAACGAAAGACGCCGGCGAGCGGAACCTCCAGTTCGCGCTCTCCGAAACCGATCGGATGGCGTCCGCGCTGGGCGTTCCGCGATCGGTCCGGGAAGTCGCGAGCGTCCTCTACCGGCGCGCGCTCGACGAGGACCTCATTCGCGGGCGCTCGATCGAGGGCGTCGCCACGAGTACCCTGTACGCCGCCTGCCGAATGGAGGGGATCCCGCGGTCGCTGGACGAAGTGGCCGCGGTCTCGCGGGTCGAACGGATGGAGATCGGGCGCACGTATCGGTATATCTCGCAAGAACTCAGCCTCGAGATGGAGCCGGTCGACCCGAAAAAGTACGTGCCCCGCTTCTGTTCCGAGCTGAGCCTCTCCGAAGAGGTACAGGCGAAGGCCAACGAGATCATCGATACCACCGCCGAGAAAGGAATGCTCTCCGGTAAGTCGCCGACCGGCTACGCCGCGGCGGCGATTTACGCAAGTGCGCTCCTGTGCAACGAGAAGAAGACCCAGCGAGAGGTCGCCGACGTCGCGCAGGTGACCGAAGTGACGATCCGGAACCGATACCAGGAACAGATCTCCGCGATGGGACTTCACAACTAGCCTTCACGCTAGTTCCATCGGCTCGTATCGCTGGACACGGTCTCGTTCGACCGGCTCGAGTACGTCCAGCGGACTGAACCCACTGATCCTGTTGGAGGACGGACCTACATCCGCGTTCTTTCGACTGAATTATCGAGCATTCGGTTACTGAAACGCCTCGACGCACGGCCCAAAACACGGAAAGCTCGACAGCACACCAAAATGGTATGTGGACAGGGTAATTCTTCGTTTTGTATTTTTGTGAGTGTATCTCGTTACGTTCTCCACCCCGTATTTTTTGACGTAGAAGAACTCGCAAACAGGTGATCACCGTCCGGTGAATCACAGTATTTGTCGTTGTTAGAGGTGCTATAACACGCTCAATTCCGGGTATTCCACATAACAGTTTCCGCGAATACATCCAGTTTTCTTAAATGAGATTTTCTATCGACATCGGAAGGCACAAACACCCAATATTCGAGAATAGGCGGGCATAAGTGACACTATATCTCGTTATTAACGTAATGTTTGAACTGCTGATGGCGAGATTTGATTTGCGGCGCTAGTTCCAGTTATTGACTGAGTGTTGGAGCTCGTTCGGCATAAACATCACTTAGAAAAATAGTATTCAGATGCGGTAGGTCGTCGGTATCGAGGAGATTCGAACCCCTTCGACTACGATCGTATTCCTGGTCGTTCGACACGTTCCACAGTGACCGAGTCGGTATCAGCGGTCGTGTTTAGTTTGGAGCCAATACCTCGCTAGTTCGCATACTGTCCCGTGTTTGCCGATGCGACCGGCGCGACAGTGGCGATCGACTCCTCCAAGAGGTCACCGGCGATGGCGAGTTCGCGGTCTTTGACGTCGAGCGGCGGAAGTAGTCGAAGCGACTTCTGCCCGCAGCCGAGCGTGAGCAGGCCGCGCTGGAGTGCCGCCTCCATCACGTCGTCGCGATTCTCCGCGGTGTCGAACTCGATCGCGGCCATGAGACCGAGCCCGCGCACGTCCTCGACGACGGCGTCGTACTCGTCTTGCACGGCGGTGAGTCGCTCGAGGAGAGCCCCGCCTTTTTGCTCCGCGTTGGCCATCAGGTCGTGGTCCTCGATCGCGGCAAGCGTCAGGGCCCCCTGCATGGACGCGATGATGTCCCCGGCACCCCACGTCGAAGAGATCCGGGCGGTTTCGTCAGGGAAGAGTTCCGAGCGACCGATCGTCGCGCCGACGCGGAGGGCCTTGGCCGACGTGATGATGTCGGGATCGAACGCGTAGTGGTCCGAAGCCCACATCTCCCCGGTCCGGCCAACGCCGCTCTGGATCTCGTCGGCGATCAACGGAATGTCGTACTCGGTACAGAGCTCGTCGACGGCGGCCATGAACTCGGCACTGGGAACCCGGTAGCCGCCCTCGCCCTGTACGGGCTCGAGAATCAGGAACGCGACCTGCTCCGCGGGGATGTGGCCGTGTTTGGGATGAAGTTTCTCACGGAGGCGTTCCACGCCGGCGAGGTCGTGGGGCACGTCGTGAATGCCACTGAGTTCGGGAAAGTCGCGGCGGTGGACCGACTTCGAGCGATTCAGCGAGAGGGCGCCGAGCGTTCGGCCGTGGAAGGCCCCCTCGAACGTCAGTCCGTACTTCGGCTGCTCGCAGTGGTCGTAACAGATCTTCATCGCGTTCTCGACGGCTTCCGCGCCGGAGTTCGAGAGGAACACGGTGTCCATGTCGTACTGACTGGTGATGTCGGTCAGCGTGTTCATGAGGTGGGCGGGCCCCGGCAGTTCGCTCTCCTCCGGCGGGCCGCCGGTGCTGATGTAGAAGTCCTGACCGGCGATTTTCAGGGGGTCGACGAGGTCGAACTCGCGGAGTTTGTCCATCAGTAACGGGTTGTTGTACCCGAGCGGTGCGGCGGCGACGTGGCTCGTGAAGTCGAGCAAGACGTTGCCGTCGGCGTCCGTACAGAAGGGGCCTTCCGCGTCCGCAGTGATGTCCCAGACGAAATCGTAGACGTACGTCGTCTTCGCTGCAGCCTGGTGGTGATACTCGATCAACTCGGACGCGACGGGCCCTGGAAGTTGCTCTACGGTCGGCTCTGCCGTCTCGCGGTCCATATGAGTTCCTGACCGTCACTGCACTTAAGCAATTGCCTTCGTGAATAGGGTCCCTCGGAGAGAGCCGAGACGGTGACACGGTCCCTACGAGCGGTCACTCACCGGCCTATCTGAGCGGTCTCGAGGGTCACTTCGATCAGATTCGCGGCCTCGATGACGCGTTTCGGCATCTCCGAACGAAATCGGTCGTCAGAGAGCCTGCTCGTGGGCGCCGTCACGCTCACTGCGCCGACGACGGTCTCGTGCGAGTCGATGACAGGGGCACCGACGGCGCGCATGCCGCGGATTTCCTCCTCGTCGTTGAGCGCGTACCCTCGGTCCCGAATCTCTGCGAGCGTCTCGCGAAGCGTGGGTGCGTCCGTGATCGTGTTTTTCGTCTGTCCTTCGAAGTCGTGTGCTTCGAGAATCGCGTCGCGCCGGTCCGACGGGAGGTGTGCGAGGATCGCCTTGCCGGCAGCGGTGTCGTGGAAGTACTGCGGCGTCTCGCGCATGCGGAGATGGTAGTCCTTCGCGACGGCGCGGTCTCCGTGGCTCTCGTAGAGCACCGCGATCCGGTTTCGCTCCTCGGCGATCAGGTGGACGTACTCGCCGGTTCGATCCGCGAGGTCGTCGATCACGTCGTGACCGGCCACGTACAGACCTGTTTCGTTCCGGACGTGCTCACCGAGGGCGATAAACCGAAAGCTGAGCCGATACTCCCCGTCGCGTTTCGTCACGAATCCGCTGTCGACGAGCGTCTGCAAATAGGTGTAGACGGTCCCTTTCGTCAGATCGATCTCGGCCGAGATTTCGGCGAGCGTCCCGCCTTGCAGCCGTTTGATGACATCGACGATGTCGGAAGCCGTTCCCACTGATTTGATCCGTCTCGGCTCGGCTTCCCCCTCGGGATCGGTGGTCATAGATGAGAATACGTCACGCTGAACTTAAACATTTGTAAATATCAAACGTGTTCCGAAAAGAGACCCCCCTAATCGAGCTCCGTTTCGAACCCGAATGGCCAGCGTATTGATCGAGCGACGGTTCCGAGTCGACGCCAAAACGGGTGCTTCGCTACATATTTGGGTCGTCGACGCTCGCTGCGATCAGTTTTATTCGAGCGAACGACTGACGACGGACGGTAACGTACAACTCTCCAGTGCTCAGTCGGCGGCCGGTGTTTGATAGTTACAAACACGCTACTGCCCAGCGGGGAAATTACATTCGTATGTCTGTAACGAATTGTGGAAAATCGTCCATCAGAATCACCGTCTGGCCGATGGTAATAGATGATCATACACGTTATACGGAATATCCGAAGAAGTGCCACCGTCTCATCCGACAAAATGTTAGAACGTCCAACCCGAGTTCGGCACCGGTCTCGCCGAATGGACATCACGAATCTTCGACCAAATCGGCGGTCACAGCACCGTATAACCAGTTTGACCGACCACAACCAGATACTCGAGACGGCGGTCGATGAGCGCAATACGGTGCACTACTACTGTCACCCGTTCTCATATATCAAAGCACGAGTGAGTGGATGTCACGTGGAGGGGGTCGATTCAGCGCTCACGACAGCAGCAGCGATCGGGGCTGATACGACTCGAAACGCGACGCGTCCACCGTGTTGCAGGGGAAAATAGACGGAAGACCGACGCGTTACCGAATCGCGACGCCGGGGCGCGCGCCGGTGTGCTCGCCGCTTCGGACGACGAACTCGCCGTTGACTAGCACGTGATGGATACCGTCGGGATAGACGGCCGGATCGACGAACGAACCGCCCTGCCCGACGGTCTCGGGATCGAACACGGTAAGATCCGCCCAGAGCCCCTCTTTGAGGACGCCGCGATCCTCGAGTCCCAGCCGGGCCGCCGGTTGCCCCGTCATCTTGTAGACAGCCGTTTCGAGCGAGACGACGCCGCGTTCGCGGACGTAGTGGCCGAGAACGCGGGGGAACGTCCCGTAACTTCGCGGGTGGGGGACGCCGTCGCCGAGGGGACCCGTCGGTCGCAGCGAGTTCCCGTCGCTGCCGATCATCGTGAGTTCGTGGGCCATGACCTCCTCGACATCCGAATCGCGCATGCAGAAGTGAATGTGTCTCGGCCGAACCCGGTCTTCGATTAGCAGGTCGATGACGATCTCGGCGGGAGACCGGGACTCGCCGTCCCGCTCGGCGAGTTCGGCGATCGTCTGCCCCTGAACGGCCTCGAGGTCGGACGTCCGAACGTTGGTAATGAGGATATCGTCCCACGAGTCGGTGTTGGCCTCGAGTTCATCCCGGATCTCCGCTCGCGTCTCCTCGTCCGTCAGTCGGTCGAGTATCGCGTCGGTTCCGCCCTCGCGGGCCCACGTCGGCAGGCGCGCGCCGAGGCTGGTCGACGACGCGGTGTAGGGGTACTGCTCACACTGGATCTCGACGCCGTCGCGGTCGCGGGCGCGTCGCATTCGCTCGAGGGTGTACTTGACTTTCCCCCAGTTGTCCCGGCCGACGGCCTTGTGATGGGAAACCTGCACCGGCACGTCCGCCCGGTCGCCGATCTCGATCGCCTCCTCGAGCGCCTCGAAGATCTCGTCGCCTTCGCTTCGCATGTGAGTTGCGTATAGCTTGTCGTGGTCCGCGACGACCTCCGCCAGCGCGACGAGTTCTTCGGTGTCCGCGAACGCGCCGGGGGTGTAGATCAGCCCCGTCGAGAGCCCGACCGCACCGTCCGAAAGCGCCTCGTCGACGATCGCTTTCATTTCCTCGAGTTCGTCGGCCGTCGGTTCGCGGTCTTCGTAGCCGAGGACGGGGATTCGTGCGTTTTCGTGCCCGATCAACGAGCCGACGTTGAGCGAGACGCCGCCAGCGTCCGCGCCCTCGAGGTGGTCGAGGTAGTCACCCATCGATTCCCAGGCGCTCGTGTCGACGACCTCCCCGACGCCCCGGTAGGCGAAGCCCTCGTCGACGTCCTCGGCGCCCTCCCCGTACCGCGGTGCGGCGCTCGTCCCGCAGTTGCCGACGATCTCGAGGGTCACGCCCTGTCTGACCTTGCTGTGGGCATCCCGATTCGCGGGGAGCGTGAAATCCGAGTGCGTGTGTATGTCGATAAAACCGGGTGCGACGACGGCGCCGTCGGCGTCGAGTTCGGTTCCGCCCGACCCCGTGACGTCCCCGACGGCGGCGATCCGGCCGTCGCTGATGGCAACGTCGCCGTCGAACCACGGTGCGCCCGTCCCGTCGATCACTCGAGCGTTCCGAACTACCGTATCGTATTCTATCATGCAGCGGTGAACTCCCCTCACCCGGTAAAAACCAGCACCTTGGAAGATAGGTCGGGACCGCCGACGACAGTTGACGGATCGTGACTCGCGCGCTTCGAAGTTGATGCCCCCACAAGAGTCCGATATCGACGCCGTTCCAAACGGACGATAGACGACCAGTTCACCGAGGCTTAGACGCGTGTACGGCGGGGCAGAGGTGCACTTTCGGTGAAAGGTCTTTGCCCATCCGTCCCGGTATCCGGTTCAGCGTGAACTCGCTGATATTGTTCTCGGATTCGTCGCGCACTTGTTGGAGATCGAGCCGATCAGCAACGCGACACTCGGCGAGGGGCAAGAACTCCAGATATAGATACACGCGAATTGCTTTATTACCGTCGAGATTCCGTGTGAGGTCAACATTCGTCCATAGATAGTGTGAAGTTTCCTGTTCTATTTCTGCTGTCAGTTGTCATCCTTTGCTACCCCGGTCTTTCATCCCATCAGCTATCTTAAATCCATAGCGTCACTGAAAACTCATAATGTAAAATAGTGAGGCGAGAAACATACTAATTGCACCAAAATACCATACTACCTCCCATGTGATTAACCATACGACAGAACCAGTATAAACATCACCGAATTCTGTATAAGGAACTACGGCAAACAACACTCCTGCTAGTACAAAGCCTGCTCCCGCAAGAATGTGAGTAACGCTGTCTAAGGCAGACAATACATCACTAATAATAACAATTCCAAATACAGCCATACTCAGTCCAAATATTATTTCACCTCTCACGTGATTGTCCATATATGGTTTATTAGTATTAAGATTGCGGTTCAGCTAAGAGACAGTGTTTATCGCAGAAGTTAGATGGTGTGATTTTGTGGCACCCTGTGACAAAAGTCAACCATCTCTTCGCCCATCGTGACCTCACCATCGGCCGTCGGACACGTTTCGAGGAAGAGCTGTAAGCCGTTGAGCAATGCCCTTTCTGCTCAACGGAAATCGACGCCCACTCTTCGACCCACGATTCGAGAGCGCGAGCGGCGGTCACGTCGGTGACGAGGACAGCCTGTGACGGCCACTGTCCGATTCGGCGGTTGTAGCGTCGGAGGACGCGGACACCTCGAGACGCATGTTCGGACACTGTCACATAACAAACCGTATCGCAGCAGCGTGGCCTGCTCAGCCACAAGCAGCCCCGACGATCGAGTGATACCGCTGTCGGAACCGGTACAACTGCACCTGCTCGTACACCGCGTTCGTGAGCAGACAGGCGAAGCGACCGCGCTCGAGGTCGATCCACAGCGACGTGCCTGTAAACCCCGTGTGGCCGATCGACCGATTGGACCACTGCGGCGCCGGAATCAGCTCCGTCGCGACGCGCCAGCCGTACCCCTGTGCGGCGGTGTCCGTTCCGCTTCGTCGAACCGGCAGGCAGTCGACGGTCGGTGCGGCGAGCAGTCGGCTCGAGTCAGAGGCGTCTGCATCTGCGAGCAACGTCTGGGCGTAGCGTGCGACGTCTCGAGCCGGCGCGAACAGGCCGGCGTTACCGCTCTCGCCGTTCATCGCGTTCGCGATCGGATCGTTGATTTCGTTTCGACACGCGCCGAAACCGCGCTCGTGCTCGTAGGTCTCGACGACCCCCGGATCGGGATCGTCGTACGGCCCGATCGATGATCCGTCCATCCCGGCGGGCTCGAAGACGTGTTCCTCGGCGAGGGCCGCGAGCGAGCGCCCGGAAACCTGTCGAAGCGCTTCGGCGAGGTGGACGTAGTTCAGACAGCTGTAAACGTAGCCGTCGCCGATCCGTCGGTCGAACAGCTGTCGGTCGTATAGATCCGCGAGCGCGTCGTCGACGCCGTCCCACTCGTCGGAGTAGGCGTACGGCTGCAAGCCGGACGTGTGAGTCACCAGCCGCCACAGCGGAATCTCGCCGCGGCGACGGCGCTCGAGGGCGGGGACGTGCTCGCCGAGTTCGTCCGTCAGCGTTAGCGCGCCGCGCTCGAGCAGTCGAAAGAGAATCGTCGTCGTGACGATCGGTTTGGTGAGCGAGGCGACGTCGAACGGCGTCTCGAGTCCGACGGGAGTCTCGTCGGTCGGCGACTGCTGCCCGACTGTCACCTCAACGGAATGGGCGTCGGCAGTGCCGGCGACGGCGACGGCCGCCGTGTAGTACTCGCGCTCGAGTCCCTCCTCGAGCAGGGAGCGAACGCGCGTCGTGGTCGGATCGTCGGCGTCACGCTTCATTTTGGCCCGGTGTGAATCGTCAACTGTCATCGCCGGCGGGAGAGTCGGGAACGACCGCAGGATCGGGGACGATACCGTGGCCTGGGCCGGAGAGATCGTGCGTCGGCCCCTTCGGAACGTCGGCGATGCCCCGTTCGAACGAGAGGTTGCCGTCGAGGTCGACGTACGAGAAGTCGCCGAGTCCGGCGACCAGGTGGGCGCTGGCGTGGAGGCCGAGGGCGCTCTCGAGCATGCAGCCGATCATCACCTCGAGGTTCGCGCCGCGAGCGATTTCGGCGATCGCCGCGCCGTCGGTCAGCCCCGATTTTGCGGCTTTGATGTTAATGACGTCGGCGGCCCCCTCCGCCGCGATTCGATGCGCGTCCGCGGGCGTGAAGACGGCCTCGTCGGCGGCAACCGGCACCCGGACGGTCTCCGTAACTCGCCTCAGTCCGTCGACGTCGTCCCGATGAACGGGCTGTTCGAGGAGTTCGAGGTCGAACCCGCGGTCCCCGGCCTCGTGGGCGAATCGGATCGCCTCCTTCGGCGTCCAGCCCTGGTTCGCGTCAACTTTGATCTCGGCGTCGGGCGCGGCGTCCCGAACCGCGGCGACGCGCTCGAGGTCCGAGTCGACGCTCCCGCCGACTTTGACCTTGATCTCGTCGAAGCCCGCCTCGAGGGCCGCGTTGGTCTCCGCGGCAGCGGTCTCTGGATCGACGATCGAGACCGTCAGATCGGTCCGAACGGGTTCTGGTTTGCCGCCGAAACACTCCGCGAGGGCGATCCCCCGCTCACGACAGTAGGCGTCGTACAGCGCCGTCTCAAGCGCGAATCGCGAGGAGACGGCACCCGGCAGCGCCGCATCGAGTTCGGCGACGAGGCCGCGACGGTCTCGCAGGTCTCGCCCTTCGAGGATGGATGCCCCGGCCTTTGCACACGCAACCGCGCTCTCGACGGTTTCGCCCGTGATCGGCTCGAGCGGTGCGCCTTCGCCCCAGCCGACGACGCCCGACTCTGTTTCGAGTTCGACGAGGACGTTCGTCGCCCGGTGTTTCGAGCCCAGCGAGATCTCGAAGCTGTCGGTTAGCGGCAACTCGAGTTCATAGACGTCGACGCGGTCGACGATCACGGCCGACCCTCCGGGAGCAGTCGCTTCGTCGCGGTCACCGATTCGTCGAGCGATTCGACGTATCGTTCGTCGTCCGGGTCGAGGCTGTTGACCGTCACTGCGTCAGCGCTCCCGTAGGCGTGGATGTACTCGCTCCCGCCGAGACTGATCGCAACGTGTCCGGGGAAAAAGAGGAGGTCCCCGGGCGCGAGCTCCTCGCGGTCGACGTCCCTCCCCATCGTTGACTGCTGGTCTGCATCCCTCGGCAGCGAGACGCCGGCGGCGGCGTAGGACACCCAGACCAGCCCGGAGCAGTCGATCCCCTCGGCCGTCATCCCGCCCCACTCGTAAGGTGTCTCGAGAAACTGCCGGGCGACGGAAACGACGTCGTCACCGGTTCCAACCGGTCTCCGCTCGCGAACGCACGACGCGGGAAGCGTCGCTCGAGCGCCGGACCTGAACGAGACCGAAATCTCGTCCTCGTCGGCGCGCGACTCGATCCGGCAGTCGACCCCGGCGGGAACGGTCTCCACCGAGAGTTCCGACTCGTCGACCGCGTCGGCCGGTGCGGCGGTGACGGCCGCGTCTGCGGTCCAGTCGTCCCGCGTGGATCCGGTAACGGACGTCAGTGCGCCGCCATCGACCCAACCGAGGTAGCCGCTGGGCGTCCGTATCCGCCGCCACCCATCGCACCCATCGTACGCAGTCACCGCGGCTCCGTACAGGAGCGCCGTGACCTGTTCGGCCTCCTCGTCCGGTTCTCCGCGGACCGAGAGCACGCGACGATCAGTCGTTCGCGGCTCATTAACGGCCTCGAGCACGGCGAGGTCGTCCTGAACCTCGTGTACACTCGCTCGCTCGACCGCGTCAACGACGGCCCGGCGCAGGCGGTCGGTCTGGACGGTGCCAGAAAGGGTGACCGGCCCGTTCGTCCCACGCTCCGGCGTATCAACGTCGACCTCGAGACAGGTCACGCGCTCGTCGGGCGCGTACGCCGTTTTCGCTCGCTGCACGGCGAGGCGCTCACTGGAGGTCATCCGGCACCTCCGCGTTGGCGACGACATCCTCCGCGCGTTCGGGCCGGCGAATCACGTCGATGTCGCCGTTCGACCGCGCGAGCAACACCGGCGGCTTCGGCTGGGCGTTCGTGTGCGAAGCGCTGCCCAGCGAGTACGCCCCGATTCGGTCGACCGCGAGCAGATCGCCGCGCTCGAGCGGTGGCAGCGAAACGTCCTCGGAGATGACGTCGCCGGAGTAACAGAGCGGTCCCGCAACGTGGTAGCGTTCGCTGCGTTCGCCGTCCGCGAGGGCGTAGATCGGGTACGGCCAGTACGACGACACCGCGTTCGTGCCGGCGTCGAGCACCGCGAAGTTCGTGTGCGGCGTCTCCTTGACGACGCCGACGGTCGACACCAGGGTGCCGGCGTTGCCGACGAGCCGTCGACCCGGCTCGAGAAAGAGCGTCGGCAGCGACAGATCGAACTCGGCGGCGGTCTCGCGAACCGTCGTCGCGATCTCCGCGATGATCTCCTCGGTGTCGGGAACCGGGCCTTCGTAGGGAACGGGAAAGCCGCCGCCCAGATCGAGCACGTCGATTTCGACATCGAGTTCGTCCCGAATGTCGGCCGCAAACGACAGCATCTCGCGGGCGGCGACGGCGTACGGTTCGACGCCGCGGATCTGGCTGCCGATATGGAGCTGGACGCCGGCGAGTTCGACCGCGGGCGCCGACGCGGCCCGCTCGGCGACCGCCATCGCCCGACCGGAGTCGGTGTCGAGACCGAACTTCGTCTCCCGCGTCGCCGTCGCCACCTCGGGGTGAGTCGGCACCTCCATCGCGGGGTTTCCGCGAACGAGCACCTTCGGCCGCGCTCCCGTCGACTCGGCGGCCTCGATCAATCGCTCGAGCTCCGTCGCGTTGTCGACGAGGAGGTACTCGACGCCGAGCGAGAGCGCGCGCTCGACATCCTCTGGGCGGCGGTTCATGCCGGTCAACAGCAGTTCCTCGGGCTCGTAGCCGGCGGTTAGCGCCGCCGATACCTCGCCTCGGGCGTACGCCTCGGCGTGACAACCCTCGTCGCGAAGCACCGAGAGGATCCCGGGGTTGTAGTTCGCCTTCACGGCGAAGTGGACGACTGAGTCCGGATACTGCTCGTCGAGCGCCCCACGAAGCGTTCGGTAGTTCTCCCTGATATCGTCCTCGAAGAAGACGTACGCCGGCGTTCCGTGCGAAGAGATGAGTTCGGATTCGATTCCGGAGAGCCGCTCTCTCCGTTCCTGTAGTTCCATTACTCCGAGTAGGGGCGGGTATCGGGGAAAACACACCCCCTCGCATACTAGGCGCTCGTTTCTCGCCGACGCCGCCGGAAGGGGTGTCCATGAGACGACGCACGCGCTCGAGCCCGACACCGCGGGTGAGTGATCGATGACGGACTCGCGACCCGAACCCAAGACATGGGCCGAACTTCGATCGACCGCCGAACAAATCGATGAAGGTCTTGACGGGCGATTGGGGGTCGTCGTCTGTGACGTTGGAACGGATTCTGACTCCGGCCTTACGGACGATTCGAACGGCGAACCGCTCCTCTCGATCCGCTCGCGCGACCGTTTCGGCGCCGCGAGCATCGTCAAACTCCCAATTCTCTACGCGCTGTACCGCACGTACGACGGTCGACTCGAGGCCCTCGACCGTCCTCACCAGATCGCCCCCGAGAACCGCGTCGGCGGCTCCGGACTGTTTCACCTGCTGGCGGACCCCACGCCCACCGTCGAGGATCTGGCGACGGCGATGATTTCGGTGAGCGACAACGCCGCGACCAATGAACTGATCGACCACCTCGGCTTCGACGACATCGCCGCTGCGGCGGCCGATCTCGGACTCGAAGGAACCCACCTCGGCCGAAAGATGATGCAGACGCCGGCGGTCGATCCCTCGCTGTCGGGGTTCGAGACCGACGCGTCCCCGATCGAATCGAACGGCCACCGGTACGTGAACTGGGTGACGCCGCTGGACTGTGTGGTCTTGCTTTCGGACATCCACCGCGAGCGAACGCTCTCGAGTGCGGCGTACGAGCAACTCTCGAGACCGCTCGCCCACCAGCACGACGGCTCGATGGTCCCCCGGTATCTCCCGCCCGACGCCGAGATCCGCCACAAAACCGGGAACCTGCCGTCGGTAGCCGCCGACACAGGACTACTGACGGTCGACGGGCGGACGGTCGCCTACGCGATCTGCTGTGACGGACTCGAGCGCCGCGGCGAGGGGGTCGACGCCATCGCAAAACTGGGCGCGGGCGTGTATCGGATTCTCGAGCGGCGGACGGAAACGTGACTACGAGAGCGCACCGAATCCGTCCGGCTGCCGCCGATGGCGAGTGGCCTGCTCGTAGGCGTAGGCGAGTTCGAGAAGCCGATCCTCGGCGAACTGTCGTCCCAGCAGCTCCATCCCCACGGGGAGCCCGTCGTCTGTGAATCCGGCCGGGACGACGATCGATGGGAGTCCCGTGTTGGCCGCCAACTCGCAGTTCAGCTCCGCGAACGGCTGGTGGTCGGGAATCCGCACGGGTGGAATCGTCGACGGCGGGTACAACAGCGCGTCGAGATCCTGCGCTGCCATCCGATCGAGCGTGTCGGTCCTGAGCTCCCGCCGGCGCTCGAGTCGGGCGAGGTAGCCCACGTTCTGATCCAGCGTCTCGATGTCGAGATCGAACATGATACCGTCTTCCAGCCGGGACTGGACCGGCGGGGCGATCACGCCGGCCTCGAGGATCTCCGCGAAGCTTTCGTAGGGAGCGTCGTCTCCCAGCCCGGCCAGGTAGCGATCGATGTCTCGTTCGAACTCGTAGCCGATAACGCGAGCCGACGCGAGGTGGTTCGTGTCGATGATTTCGACGGGATCGACGATCGTCGCCCCTGCCGACTCCAACTCGTCGATCGCCGTCTCGAGCACGTCCGTGACCGCGTCCGCGGCGGTCTGCGGGGCGCTTTCCTCGTTCTGCAGGCCGAACAGCTCCCGAACGACGCCGATTCGGGCGTCCTCGAGCCCGCGCTCGTCCAGGTGTGAGACGTACCCCGAATCGGGGACGTTGTCCACGCCCGCAGCCGTGGTGGGATCGTTCGGATCGTAGCCGGCCATCACGTCCAGTAGCCGCGCCGCATCCGCGACGGTCCGGGTGATGGGACCGGCCGTGTCCTGCGTCGCGCTCAGGGGGACGATGCCCGCCGCGCTGACGAGCCCCCTGGTGGGTCGGACGCCAACGAGATTGTTGAACGCGGGCGGCGAGCGGACCGACGAACAGGTGTCGCTTCCCGTCCCGATCGCGCCCAAATTCGCGGCGATCGCCGCCGCCGTGCCGCCGCTCGAGCCCGAGGGCCGTCGATCCAGCGCGTACGCGTTTCGCGTCTCGCCGCCGAGCGAGCTGATCGTGTCCACGCCGAAAGAGAACTCCTGGAGGTTCGCTTTCGCGAGGACGATGCCGCCAGCCTCCCGGAGCTGTTCGACGACGAACGCGTCCCGCTGTGGGATCGATTCGGCGAGCGCTACCGACCCGGCCGTCGTCGGCATATCGTGCGTGTCGTGGTTGTCCTTCAGAACGATCGGAACTCCATGAAGCGGGCCAACGAAGCCGTCGGTTTCGAACTGCGAGTCCAGCCGTCTCGCTCGCTCTCCCGCGTTCGGATTGACGGTCAAGATCGCGTTCAACTCGTCGTCGTAAGCCTCGATTCGCTCGAGATACCGTTCGACGAGCGACTCGGCGGTGAGTGATCCTCGATCGAAAGCTGCGTGGAGCTCCTCGACGGTCGCTTCGACGACGTCAATCGACTTGTCGGATGTTGTCGGAGACATGTGGTGTGTGCCGATACCGACGCGATCACCTAATAGCTCGCCACAATTGACAGTCTGCCAACTAGTATTGAAACTTCGGACCGGGAGCTGCATTACCCCAGTGTGGTTTCTCAAAGGTTGCTAACTGCGTGGATCAGACTAGTAACTCCAGCCGTTTCAGCTATACAACCGTCCATAAATATTTATACGATGTATGCCAACAGAAGTCATAGTTCGGTATCTCTATGAAAAAACGGATCGATCTGACGCTGTGGCACGAGGCGTGTTGGATGCTATCGGTCACCCGCGAGTATCCGTCGGCCACGCTCGTCATCACCGACATGTGTTCGGACGGCACCGACATCCTGGCCACGCTCGTCGTCACTGGCGAGGACGGCCTCGACCTCGAGGCGGTCGCCGAAACGATCGCCGCGTATCCGGACGTTCGGGCGACGGATCTCCTCGAAGCGGGCGCTCGACACCTCCGCATTCACGCTCGGTTCGATGCGACGAGTTCGGTGTACGACACGATCGTTCAGTCGTCGCTGACACCCATCGGCGAGATCCGGATCGCCGACAACAGGGAACACTGGACGCTGCTCGCCGACGGCGAGGCCATCGGATCCGCCATCACCGACCTCGAGGCGGTCGCCGACGTCGACATCCGCCGCGTGGTCGACTACGAACCCGACGCCTCGACGAACTACACCCTCATCGACGAGATCAGGGACGAACTCTCCGGCCGACAGACGGAGTACCTCCTCTCGGCGCTCGAGGAGGGCTACTACGGCTGGCCGCGCGACGTCGCGGCAAAAGACCTCGCCGAGAAACACGATGTCTCCGGTCCGACGGCGCTCGAGCACCTCCGAAAGGGCGAAGCGGTGGTCCTCGAGCGCGTGCTCAGCAGCGTCAGAGAGGAAGAACGGAACGAACTCGCGGTTCCGGAGTCGAAGTGATATCGTCGCACGTTTTTAAGCGCGGGCGGATGTCAATATTGGCCCCATAGCGTCTCGAGACGCTCCTCGATGCGATCGAGGACGAGACGGCTCACGCCGCGGTGGTCGTCCGGCCATCGAGCGTTCTCCGCGTCGATACGGCTAGCGGCCGGCGGCGGATGGAAGTGGTCTCGCGAGTTGTGGGCGTTCGGATGCCGGTCCCATCGACATTTCCACGCACCGTCCGGCCGTTCCTCCTGGTAGTGAAAGTTGAAGTCGTCGTTGCGGTACCAACGAACCTCGAAGCGAGCGGACGCCTCATTCGGGAAGTAGTCGTCGGACAGTTCGACACGGAGGTGTCGTTTCCCGTCCTCGACGATAGTCGCCGATTCGAACATCCGACGCCCGGCGAACCGGGACCGCATCCGCTCTAACACCGACCGGTCTATCGGTGCGGGGCTCGCACCGTCGTCCGTCGGCACCATCAGCTATGCGACGGAGCCGTCGAACCGGCGGCCTTTCTCCGGGCACGTTCGTGAAGGCGACGCTCCTCGAGGACGGTAGCCCAGTCGCCGAGTTCCACGTACACGTCGTCGACTCGCTCCGCGTCGAACTCGAGGACATTGACCTCAGCGGGCGAGTCGACGGCGTATTCGTCGCGATACGCCTCGATCTGACCGGTCAACTCCGACACGCGGGCCTGCAACTCGTCGACAGTGTTCTCCCGCGCTAGCTCGTTCACCCGCCGCCACTCGAAGTAGTCGTCGTTGCGCTCGTACCTGACCGGGCGGCCCTCGTGCCGAATGACGATACCGAGGTCGGCGTAGAAAGACAGGTGTGTCCGTGCCGACGCTTCCGAGCAGTCCGCCCGCTCGGCGAGTTCGGCGGCCGTCATCGGCTTTCGAGCGTGCAACACCGCACCGTACACGCGCTGCTTCGTGTCCTCGTCTTCGAAGGGTCTATCGAACGGGGGCGGGCCATCCCGGCGGGCCTCGTCTGTCATACTCCCACTAACGAGACTAGCACATATATTTCTTCCCTCGGGGAAAATATATCTTCCACGGTCACGGGTACCCGCCGTACGCTCCACCTTCATGTACGTTCAACCCCGATTCGATCCGTACTGCTCGCTGGGGTTCGCATTCGTGGTCACGAGTACAAAATAGCCAAGCTAGCTTCCGGTCGCGTTCCGCCGTTCTCGAAAGTGGACGGTCAGTCTCGCATGGGGGCTGCTACTCGAGATCAGTCGCCGCGACAATTTCTCCGACCAGTTCGTCGATCCGATCCGTCGCCGTCGCCTCGAGGTCGCCGGTGAGATTCGAGAGGAGACAGGAGAAAACGACTGCAGGCTCGCCGCCCGGATCCTCGACGTAACCTGACAGGGTCCGAACGCCGGTCAGCGTCCCCGTCTTCGCTCTGACCGGCGCCGAGATGTCAGTAAGTCGGTTCTCGACAGTTCCCTCGACGCCAGCGAGCGGCAGTGACTGGCGGTACTGCTCGCTCCAGGGTTGCTCGAGGACCCACTCGAGGACGGCGCTCACGCTCGCGGCGGACAGAAGGTTGTATCGCGATAGCCCCGAACCGTCGCGGAGTCGGACGGCGTCAGCGCCGCGGTCAGCGAGAAACGCGTCCGCGTGCTCCTCCCAGATTCCCCACGACCCCTTCCCCTCGAGTTCGAGTGCGACCGTCCGGGCGAGCTGTTCGGCGACGAAGTTGTCCGAACTGACGAGCATATCCCGCACCAGCGTCGACAGCGGTGCCGACTCGACGGTCGCACACGGGAGCCCGTCCGTTTCGACGGGGTCGTTTTCGATTCGCGTCCAGCCGTCGATATCGATCTCGTTCGCCTCGAGGGCGTCCTGCAGGAGCGAACTGGCGTGCATCATCGGGTCGTCGACGGGACTGGCTTCGACCGCCGTCTCGCCCGGCGGTATTTCTCCTTCGACACGGATGATCTCCGAGGCGCGTTTCTTGTATACCTCGAGTCGTTCGCTCGGGCCCGTCTCGACATCGGATTCGATCCGCACGATTTCGGAGGTCGGCGACGCGTCCACCGTCACCGAATCGGTGCGGTGGCTGACGGTGATGTCGACCGTGTTTCGCTCGACCGCCAGCGGCGTGCTCTTGGCGCCGTAGGCGAACTGGCCGTCGTCCCACGTCCAGCCCGGGCCGAGCGACTCGCGATCGAACGCCGAGGTGTCGACGACGAGTTCGCCGGCGACGGTATCGATCCCCGACCCGGCGACCCCATCGGCGAGCGTCATCAGATCCGCCTGCGAGAGATCCGGCGCGCCGCGTCCCGTCAGGACGAGGTCGCCGAGCAGATGGCCGTCTTTGATCTCGCCGACCGCGTGAAGCGTCGTCTCGAACCGGTAAGCCGGACCGAGTTCGGCAAACGCTCGCGCCGCCGTAACGAGTTTCGCGTTCGAGGCCGGCAACAGCGGCACCTCGGGATTAATCGCGACGATCGGCTCGTCCGTCCGTAGATCGACGGCGTAGACGCTCGCACTGATCCGGTCCAGCGCCGGCAGCACCGACTCGACGCGGGTCCGCGTATGGGTCCGTCCTTCAAGGCTCACGAGTCTCACCCCGCTCGTCGATCTCGAGGTGACAGGCGGCGACGCGATCGGGAGCCGTCGACTCGAGTGCCGGCGCAGCCGACTGGCAGATCGACTCGTGGGCTTCGAGCGTCTCTCGAGCGGTCGCCCACTCGCCCTCGAGTGCGCGTTCGGCCGCCCGTTCGGCGTCCCCGCGCGCTGCGGACGGGATGCCGTCGGAATCGCCGAAGTAGGCGTCGACGACGGCGTTCGGCTCGTCCGCGTCGGCGTCGATCGTTCGCTCGCGGACATCGGCGAGAAGCTGATCGTAGGCCTCGTACCCATCTCTGCTGAAGCCGTCCGGGAGGATGAAATCGGGACAGCGGGTGTGGAAGCGACAGCCCCGGGGCGGATCCGAGGCGCTCGGGACGGTGCCGCCGAGCACCGACTGGACGCCCGGCTGATCCGGATCGGGGTTCGGAACGGAGCGCAACAGCGAGCTCGTGTAGGGGTGGTGCTGGTCGGTGAACAGCTCCTCCGTCGGCGAGAGTTCGACGAACTCGCCGAGGTACATCACGGCGACCCGGTCGGCGATGTACCTGACGACGCTCAGGTCGTGCGAGATGAGCAGGTACGTCAGGCCGTACTCCTCCTGGAGGTCGTCCATCAGGTTGAGGATCTGGGCCTGCACGCTGACGTCCAGCCCGCTGACCGGCTCGTCCGCGATGACGAGATCGGGGTTGATCGACAGCGAGCGCGCGAGGTTGATCCGCTGGCGCTGGCCGCCCGAAAACTCGTGGGGATACCGGTTGTAGTACTCTCGCTTGAGCCCGACCTGCTCGAGCAACTCGAGCGAGCGCTCCTGTCGCCGGGATTTCTCCCAGCCGGCCCCCTCGAGCGGGTCCTCGATAATGTGGCCGATCTTCCGGCGGCCGTTCAGGCTTGATTGGGGGTCCTGAAACACCATCTGGGTGCGCTTTCGGAACTCGGACTCCTCGATCTCGTCCGTCCGTTCGCCGTCGAAGCGAACCTCACCGGCGGTCGGCTCCTCGAGGCCGACGATCGTTCGGGCGAGCGTGGATTTGCCGCAGCCGGATTCACCGACGACACCGAGGGTTTCCCCGGGTTCGATCGAGAAGCTCACGCCGTCGACGGCTTTCACGCTCGACTCGTCGAAGCGGACGGGAAAGCCGTCCGAGTCGCGGTCGAACCGCACCGAGGCGAAGAGCCCCGAGTGGACGGGAAAGTGTTTCTGCAGGTCGGTGACCTCGAGCAGCGGCTCTCGGCCGTCGACGCGGTCGGTTCGGTCGTCAGTGTCGCGCTGGTCGATCGTACTCATGCGTGGCTCCGTGCTGGCTCAATCATCCGCAGGTCGTCTCTCGTCCGAATCATCTGCAGGTCGTCTCTCGTCCGAATCATCCGCTGGGTTCGTCCTCTCTCAGTCATCCGCAGTACCCCCCGACTCCGCGGGGTCGGTATCCGTATCCGACTCGTGTAACGCCGGCTCCGCTCGCGAGACGGTCTCGTCGTAGAGGAGACAGGCGACCTCGTGCGAATCGTCCTCGCCGACGTCGTACGTCGGCGGCGTCGCCTTCGAGCAGTCGTCGAAGGCGGCCGGACACCGCGTGCGGAACCGACAGCCCGAGGGCGGCGATACCGCACTCGGCATCGTTCCGCCGATCGGATCGATCTCGTCTAACGTCTCGTCGGGCGTCACCACCGAGTTAAGCAGCGACTGCGTGTAGGGGTGTTTCGGGTTTCGGTACAGTTCGTCGTACGGCGCACACTCGACCATGTTACCGAGGTACATCACGCCGACGCGATCACACACCTCCCGGACGACGCCGAGGTCGTGCGTGACGTACACCATGCTCGTCTCGTACTTTTCCTGGATGTCGTCGAACAGGTCGAGAATGCCGGCCTGGATCGTGACGTCGAGCGCCGTGGTCGGCTCGTCGGCGATGATGAGCCGCGGGTCGCAGGCCAGCGCCATCGCGATCATCGCTCGCTGTTGCATCCCGCCGGAGTACTGGTGTGGGTACTCGTCGATCCGCTGTTCGGGATCAGGAATGCCGACGTCGTCGAGCAGTTCGATCGCCCGCGTTCGGGCCTCCTTCGGCGAACGATCCGTGTTCTCGACGATAACCTCCTCGATCTGGCTCCCGACGGTGAAGACGGGGTTGAGCGCCGACATGGCGTCCTGGAAGATGATCGAAATTTCGTTGCCGCGAATCTCCCGTCTGAGTTCGCGCTCGGAGAGGTCGGTCAGTTCGCGGCCGTCAAAGCGGATACTTCCGTCGACGACCCGTCCGGGGTCGCGAATCAGGCCCATGATACTCTTGACCGCGACGCTCTTTCCGGCACCCGACTCGCCGACGATGCCGAGCGATTCGCCGGAGTCTACTTCGAAGCTGACCCCGTCGACGGCCTGGACGATCCCGTCGGCCGTAAAGAAGTACGTCCGGAGGTCTTCGACCTCGAGGAGGCTCACGAGCGATCACCTCCCTCGGGCGCGCTCGAGCCGCCGTCCGTGCTGGCCGGCTGTCGACCACCGTCCTCGAACTCGCCGAACCCGTACTCGTGGTCGGGTTCCGTCGAGAGATCGTCGAGATCGAAGTCGTCGATCCCGACGTCTTCGACGGTCATCTTCGGGTCCATTACGTCTCGTAGTCCGTCGCCGAGCATGTTGAATCCCATGACTGTGAGGAAGATCATTATTCCGGGGAACAGCGCGACCCACCAGGCGACGAGCAGCGCCGTTCGGCCGTCCGCAAGCATCCGGCCCCAGTCGGCCGTCGGCGGCTGGACGCCGAAGCCGAGGAACGACAGCGCGGCCGCGCCGATGATGACGGTCCCCATCGAGAGGGTCCCCTGTACCACCACCGGGGCGAGCCCGTTCGGAACAATCTCGCGAAAGAGGATCGTCCGTCGCGGGAGCCCGGCGAGCTTCGCCGCCTCGACGTACTGTCGGTCGCGCAGGGAGAGCACTTCGGAGCGCATCACCCGTGCGTACGCCGGGATGCCGACGATGCCGTAGGCGATGAAGAGGTTGTAGATACTCGGGCCGAAGATCGCCATGAAGATCATCGCGAGGACGAGGCCGGGGATCGCGTACAGAACCTCGACCGTTCGCATCAGCCCGTCGTCGACGTAGCCGCCGAAGTAGGCGGAGACGGCACCGATGATGATCCCGCCGACAAAGCTGATCCCGACCGCGAGGATACCGATGGCGAGCGCCGTTCGACTCCCGTAGACGAGCCGGGACAGGATATCGCGTCCGTACCGATCGGTTCCGAGCGGGTGCTCCCTCGAGGGACCCTCGTACCGCATCGTCTGGTCCATCGCGTACGGATCCGCGTGGACCCAGGTGATAATCTGCCGATTGAAGAGGAAGCTATCGATCGTCGTGAACACCGCCATCAGCACGAGCACGGCGATGATACCGAGACCGGCGAGCGAGGTCGGACTGTGCTTGAGTTTCAGGAGCGTCGTGACGAACCCGCTTCTGGCGTCGAACTCCGCTCCTTTCACGCGACTGCCGTCCTGGCTCATCTGCCCTCACCTCGAGCGGGCGTCGGGTAGCGAACGATCGAACTCGTGGTGGGTGTGTCAGTCATATTTGATTCGTGGGTCGATGTAGGCGTAGGCGATGTCGGTGAGCACGACGCCGATCAGGAACAACGTCGAGAAGAACAGCGTCACGCCGACCGCGACGGAGTAGTCCTGGTCGATGATCGAGTCGAAGAACAGCCGTCCCAGTCCAGGGATGGCGAAGATCTCTTCGACGATGACGCTCCCGCCGAGCAGCGTCGACAGCTGAAGCCCGACGATCGTGATCAGCGGCAGCAGGGCGTTTCGGAACGAGTGACGGACCATGACCTTGCGCTCCGGAATGCCGTAGGCGCGTGCGGTCTCGACGTGTTCCGAGCGCAGCTCTTCGATCATGCTCGAGCGCGTCATCCGCATGAGCAAGGCCGTCTGTGCCGTCGCAAGCGTCAGTACGGGCATGACGAGCAGCGTTGCGGACTCGATCGGGTTGACGAACGGCGACGTGTACCCCGACGCGGGGAGGAGTCCGAGGTGGTACGTCATGACGTAGATCAGCATCAGCGCCAGCCAGAAGTTCGGCGTCGAAATGCCGGCCAGGCCGGCGAATCGAGAAACGTGGTCGCCGGCTTCGTTGTGACGGGCGGCGCCGTAGATGCCGAGCCCGATGGCGACCGGCAGCGCCACGACGTAGGACAGCCCCATCACGACGAGCGTTGGCTCCATGCGCTCCCAGATGAGGTCGGTCACCGGTCGGTTGTAGACGAACGACTGACCGAGGTCGCCCTGTGCGAGCCGCCAGAGGTGTTCAAAGTACTGTTCGTAAAGCGGCCGATCGAAGCCGTGGCTCTCGATCAGGTCGTCCGCCAGCTCCTGTCCGGGCTCCGTCCCGAGATAGAGGCGGACGGGATCGCCCGGCAGTGCGTGCATCATGACGAACGTCAGCGTCACGATGCCGAACAGGACCGGAACGAGCTGGGCGAACCGTCGGAGTGTGTATCTAAACAATCCCATCTATGGTCGAAATAGTCGTATAGTGCGTGTCTCCGTCCGCCGTTAGTTGTCGATCGTTGCCGACTGCCACTCGTTGAAGAGTTCCTGATCGCCGAACTCGCTCGGCTCGTAGCCATCGACGTCCGTGTGGACGCCGGTTACGCTCTCGGCGGAGTAGATGCCGAGAACCGGATACAGCGGCAACAGGAGCTCTGCGGCCTCGACGTAGTAATCGTAGCGCTCGTCGCGGTCGGTCGTCATTCGCGCCTCACGAACGATCTCGTCGAGTCGCTCGAGATCCTCGAGCGTGTCATCGTCGCCCCGCTCCCGAGCCCCCTCGTAGAGGTAGCCGATCGAGGAGTGACCGACGACATCGTCGCTCATCCCGCCATCGTCGTTCACGATATCCCGGAACATGTGGTAGTAGTAGCCGTCCGGGTCGTCGTTGCCGCCCCAGCCGTACGTGGTGATATCGAAATCACCGACGTCGAGGGAGTCAAGCCACTCGCCGTCGGAGACCTCGCTGACCGTGGCGTCGATACCGGCCTGTTCGAACTCGTTCTGCAAGACGGTAGCCCGTCCCGTCATCGCTTCACCCGCTCTCGTGGTGATATCGACCTCAAAATCGGTGCCGATCCCCGCCTCCTCGAACAGTTCGAGCGCGCGCTCGTGGTCCTGCTCGGGGTAGTACGCTTCCTCCCACTCGTCGGCGGGGAAGTCCCAACCGTTGACGACGCCCGGCGGCATGTGCCCCCAGTTCCGGCTCCCGAGGTCGCCCACGGCACCCGTCAGCAGATCGTCGTAGTCGACGAGGTAGTTGAGCCCTTCGCGAGCCCTGACGTCTTCGAACGGGCCCTCGAGACAGTTGACGATGAACCCCTGGAAGTCGAAGTTGTCGAGCTGGTAGACATCGATATCGTCGTCGCTCTCAGCCTGATCGACCAGCGCTTCCGTCACACCAGACTGGTGGATCGTGCCGTCAGCCAGTTCCACGTAGCCGACCTCCGTCTCGGGGATGATGCGGTACTCGAGGGCATCGAGGTCGGGTTCGCCCATGAAGTAGTCGCTGTTCGCCTCGAGTTCGACGCTGGCCGACGGATCGTGGTTGGCGAGTTCGAACGGGCCGCTCCCAACCGGGTTCTGTCCGAACTCCTCTTGGCCCATCTCTTCGGCCGCGTCCTTCGAGACGATCGCCGCGTTCATCCCCGCGAGCGTCCGCTCCATGAGCGCCGACTGATACTCGAGGTGGAGCGTGACTTCGTACTCGCCGGTCGCCTCGGCCTCGTCCAAGAACTCGACGTTCGAGAGGTTCGGCGAGTCGTTGTCCGGGTCCCGGACCCAGTTGAGCGAGTAGGCGACGTCCTCCGCGGTCAGCTGCGAGCCGTCGTGGAAGGTGACGTCGTCTCGAATATCGGCGACGAACGTCGTCTCGTCGACCTCCTCGAGTTCGCCGTCCGCGAGGTGCGGAATCGTGCCGCTGCCGTCCGGCTCCATCATGAGCAGCGAGTCGAACAGGTAGTGGGCAGCGGTGCTGTACCACGCCATCTGATTCATTCGCGGATCGAACGTCTCCACTTCGTCGGACGTCGCGATCCGGAAGGTCCCCCCGCCGTCGCCGTCGGGATCCGCGCCGATGCAACCGGCGAACAGACCGGCAGTGCCGGCAGCCGCCATTGATTTGACGAACCGCCGCCGATTCATGTCTGGTGTGCTGAGTTTATTGCGCATTGCGAACAGTCCTCACGTGTACCTCGACCTCTCTTCACTAGGGGAAAATAGCCGTTCCCTATCATACTAGAGGAGAACGGTGAACGAGAACTACGCGTGTTCGATCCTGACCGTCTGCGCCGTGTAAACACCACGTTCACGCCAGTCGTTGACCGCAAGATACACAATTAGTTCGCGGTCGCCCGGGACGGGCGACCAGCGGTCCCGGCCGTTCGCCCGCTCGCGAACCTGCCCATCCCAGTGGCCCGTGAACGTGCGACGCTCCCGCGGTCCGAACGCGAGCTGTGAGCTCGCCTCCGGCGGGTCGAATCGTCCGACGCCCGCTTCGGGGAGGTCGTCGATCGTCCACCCCCAGGGTCGGCTCGTCGGGAGGTCGAGCACGACGCTCGTCGGCAACCGATTCCTGACGTGAAATCGGAACGGGGTCTGTCGACCGACGACGATTCGGTCGGGAGCCTCGAGCGAACAGGTGAGCGCCCGATACGCGAGTCCCGTCGGAACGAGCGACCCGAGAAACCCGACGCGCGTCTCGTCGTCGGTCGTCCGATCGAGTTCCGTGCGGGCATCTCGTCGCTCGTCTCTGGGTGACATCGTCTCGGTTCGATCGACGCAAGGGGACGGTTTGGTGCTTTCGATGGGTGTTCCCTCGCGTGACGTGTACGCGATGTCGTCGCTCATCATTCGAACGAGGTCGTGTGACGTGTACGCGGTGTCGTCGCTCGTCGTTCGAGGGATCACGTGCCGCTGCCCCAAGAACTACCACCGTCGACCGAGCAGGCCACCCATGGACATCGACCGAACCGAACTGGACAGGCTCGTTGCTGCTCGGGGTGGCCCCGGCGGAGAGTATCGCGTCGCTCGCGTGTTCGAGGAGCTAATCGAGCCCCACGTCGACGAGATCTCGTGGGACGCGATGGGGAACGTGGTCGCAACGAGTTACGGCGGTGGGGAGAATGGGGACGACGGCGGCGAGAAGAACGGGGACGGCAACGAGGGGAGCGAGGAGATCATGCTCGCCGCTCACACCGACGAACTCGCGTTCCTGATCGACGGCATCACCGACGACGGGCTCTGTTCGTTCTCGATGCTCGGGGGCCACTACCGGGGCTACCTGCTCGGCCAGCACGTCCGCGTCGGCCCGGACGCCGTGCCGGGCGTCATCGGGGCGAAGCCGCGACACTTCATGAACGGCGAAGAGAAGGAGGCGCTTCCCGAGACCCTCCACATCGATCTCGGCGCGCGGAGCCGAGACGAGGTCGCGGATTTGAACGTTGAACCAGGTGATCAGGCGACCTGGGACCGCGAACTGACGGATCTCGCGAACGGCCGACTCACAGGTCGGGCGCTCGACGACCGGATCGCCCTCGCGATTCTCGTCGCCGTCGCCCGCGTCGCCGATCCCGACAGAACGGTCCACTACGTCGCGACCGTCCAGGAGGAAGTCGGTCTCCGGGGCGCGCGCGCCGCGGTGCACGAGGTCGATCCCGACGTCGCCATCGCCCTCGAGATCTTTCCGACCGACGACTACCCCACCGACGGCGAGCGAGCGGTCGACGTCGAACTCGGCTCCGGACCCGTCGTCGAACTCGGCGACGGCACCTCGGAGTACCTCTTCGGCGGTGTCCTTGTCGACAGACAGACCCTCGAGTGGCTCAAGCGAGCCGGCGAGACCGCAGACGTTCCCCTCCAGCACGACCTCATGATCGGCGGAACGACCGACGCCACGGAGTTTCAGAGCGCCGGGCGCGGCCGACACGCCGGCGCGATCGCCGTCCCCTGTCGGTACACCCACTCGCCCGTGGAGCTGATCGACCTCGCCGACGCGGAGGAGACCGCCGACGTACTCGCGGCCGCACTCGAGTCCCCGTTCCCCGACCGAACGGACGTTCGCGGTCGTCGGTAAACCGGTTCTCGACAGTTCACACCGCTGGAAGCGATCGATACCGTCTCGAGGAGAGCGGCGAGAAAGCGGTGACGGCTACGGCGCAGCAGCGACTACGGAGCAGCCCCAACTACTGACAGCCACAACACCGGATCAAAAAGAAAAACGCGGTCCCTCAGCTGTCGTCCGGGACTACGAGTCGGTCGTTGTGATGTCAGCCGACAGCCCCTGGGCCATCTCGATCTCCTTCGAGTTGTTCAGCGTCCAGGCGGTGCGTTCGGTGACGGCCTCGATAGACTCGCGGGCGCTCGGGTAGCCGTTACCGGACTTCTTCGCGCCGCCGAAGGGCAACTGGACCTCCGCGCCGATACACGGGAGGTTCGCGTACGCGAGGCCGATCTCAGCTCTGTCGCGGAATCGGTTGAGTTGCCGATAATCCTCCGACACGATCGCTCCGGAGAGCCCGTAGGGCGTGTCGTTGTGGATCTCGAGTGCACGGTCGATGTCGCCCGAGTACTCGAGGAGGGCGACGTGCGGGCCGAAACACTCCTCTTTCAGACAGCGAAGGTCGGTGTCGTACTCGATTTCGTAGACGAACGGGCCGACCCAGTGGCCCTCCTCGTGACCGTCGGGAATTTCGCTCGCATCAAGTTCGAACCGATCGACCAGCACTTCCCCGCCTTCCTGCTGGGCCAGCTCGTTGTGCTCGCGGATCTTCTCGACGTGACCCGCCTCGATAGCGGGACCCATGAAGGTGTCTTCCTCGAGCGGGTCACCCACCGCGACGTCCGCCGCGATCTCGACGAAGCGCGCTTTGAACTCGTCGTAGACATCCTCGTGGACGATGAGTCGCTCGGAGGAGACGCAGCGCTGGCCGGTCGTTTTGAAACTCGACATCACGGCCGCGTGGACGGCGATGTCCAGATCGGCCGCTTCGGTGACGATGATGCCGTTCTTGCCACCCATCTCGCAGGCCGCCAGTTTGCCGGGTTCGCCGCCGACTTTGCCCGCGATTTCGTGGCCGACCTCTGCCGAGCCCGTAAACTGGACCGTGTCCACACGGCCGTCCTCGACGATGGCGGCACCGGCGTCGCCGTAGCCCTGGACCAGGTTGAAGACGCCCTCGGGAATCCCGGCATCGTCCATCATCTCGGCAACGATCTGGGCGGTCCACGGCGTCTGTTCGGCGGGTTTCCAGACGATTGTGTTGCCCTCGACCAGCGCGATGGCCATCTGCCAGAACGGAACCGCGACGGGGAAGTTCCACGGCGTGATACAGCCGACGACGCCGCGGGGCTTGCGGCGCATGTAGGCGTCCTTCGAGGCGACTTCGCTCGGGACGACATCGCCGTGAGGGTGGCGGGCGTTCGCGGCGGCCCACTCGACCATATGCCAGGCTTCGGTCACCTCAGCCTTGCCTTCGGAGATCTCCTTCCCGCACTCTTTCGAGACGATCGCGCCGAGTTCCTCGTGGCGATCCCGCAGTTCGTGGTAGATCTCCCAGAGGTACTCCGCGCGGTCGATATAGGACAGGTCGCGCCACTCCTCGAAGGCGTCCTCAGCCGCCTCGAGGGCGGCGTCGACGTCGTCGGCCGTCCCGCGCCGGAACGTCTCGAGCGTCTCGCCCGTCGCGGGATTTTCGCTCGAGAACGTTTCGGACCCGTTCCCGTCGATCCACTCACCGTCGATGTAGTGGAGACAGTCTCCACTGGTAGCCGATTGGCTCACACCGTCCACTCCTGTCGATAGAGTATAATGGTTCCTCTTTCGGGACCGACCGAACGTCACAGTGACCGAAAATAGTTCGCGACAGAGAGAACCGTTTGGGATACGTGACTCGGCGAGTTCTCGCGTCCTGTGTATGCCCTAGTTCCCACCGTGGTTCAGAAATGACACAGTCAATTTCTTGAGCGTTACCCCCACTGAATCGGCATAGCGAAGCCTTAAAGAAGTGAAATTCGTCAAAAGTCCTCGTTTGTCGAATACTACGTTCGCCACAGAATAGATCCAGATACAGTAATATTATACGCTTCTCCCACGTTTGATGGGACACCCAGGTTTGTTTGATGAACCGCTTCGAGATCAGTCGTCCGAGAAGCGAAGATTTTCGAACAGTCCCGAGACACTCGGCCTGCTCCGCCTGTAGATTCCCACAACGCACCGAAACACACAAGTCATTATCGCGATAATCATTATTCAGAGTATGACCTTCTACGACCGGGACGACGAACTCGCGGCACTGGAGACGGCCGGTGACTCACCCGGTCACGATTTCTACGTCGTCTACGGGCGACGTCGCGTCGGAAAGACGGAACTTCTCAAAGAATTCTGCGCCGATCGCCCACATATCTATTTCCTCGCGGCTCAGGAAGCTGAACACCGTCAACGGGAGAAGTTCGTCGAGCAAATCGCCGACAGTTTCGGCGACCGCGTCCCGCGCATCGACGGCTGGGATGACGCCTTCGAGTATCTCGGAGACCGGCTCGATTCGGAACACCGCATCGTCGTCATCGACGAGTTTCCCTATCTGGTCGAAGCGAACGACTCGGTGCCGTCGTACGTCCAGGCGTTCGTCGACGAACAGCTCCGAAACACCGACTCCATGCTCGTGCTCTGTGGCTCGAGTGTGAGCACGATGGAATCCGAGGTGCTCGGCCACGAAAGTCCGTTGTACGGCCGTCGAACGGGCCAGATCGATCTCCAGCCGTTCTCGTTTCGACAGGCACGAGATGTCATTTCGTACGACATCAAAGAGGCAATACGGTCGTACTCGGTCACCGGTGGGACGCCGATGTACCTCACGCTCTTCGATTACGATCAGTCGCTCGCTGAGAACATCCAGAGACGGATCCTCTCGCCGACGGCCGTCCTCTACAACGAGCCGGAGTTCCTGTTGCGCACCGAGTTGCGAAATCCCGCGCGATACATGAGCATCCTCGAGGCGGTTGCACTGGGCCACACGACGCCGAACGAGATTTCGGGGGCTACGGGGATCGACCCGGGGCCGCTGTCGAAGTATCTGCAGACCCTCCGTCGACTCCGGCTCATCGATCGCGAGGTTCCGGTCACCGCATCCGGAAAGAAGTCCAAACGGTCCCAGTATCGCGTCGCCGACGAGTTCCTGCGCTTCTGGTTCCGATACGTCGAGCCGAACCGCTCCAGTATCGAAGAAGCACCGAGCATCGTTTTCGACGGAACTATCAAACCCGATCTCCCCTCCCACGTCGCAACCACGTTCGAGGACATCTGCCAGGAGGGAATCTGGGAAGCGATCCGACGCGGTGACATCGATCCGTACTCCGAAGTCGGCCGATGGTGGTACGGCGAAGAGGAAGTCGATATCGTCGGCCTCGCGCCCGACGACGATCGAATCCTGCTCGCGGAGTGTAAGTGGACCGCCGAACCCGTCGGATGCTCGCTCGTCGAGAGCCTTCGAACGAAGGCCGAAAGCGTCCGGTGGGGGTCGGGGACGCGGGAAGAACAGTTCGCCCTCTTCTCGAAAAGCGGGTTCGTCGATGGACTCGACGACGAAGTCGGCGATAACTGGTCGCTCGTTACGCTCGAGGATCTCGAGGCGTTCCTTGCAGCCCCGTAGAGACTGCCGTTTCGAGGAGCGCTCACACGCGCTCAACTCGGCAGACGTCCCGTTCGCTCGAGGACGACGAGACCGAGAGTCGTCGCCCCGAGGAAGAGCGCGGCACCGATGAACACCGCGTCGTAGGAGTAGCCGCCTTCGATGAAGACGCCCAGAACGAACGAGCCGAGCGCCTGCGTGAGCATCCACATGGAACTGAACACGGCGTAGGCGCTCCCCCGCGTCGAGTCCGGGAGCGTATCGAGGAGGAACGTATCCGTCGCCGGAAACAGCGCGTGGATGACAAAGCCGATGACCCCCGACATCACGATCAGTCCGAAGAGCCCGTTCACGGTCGTCAACACGAGCAAGGTCCCGGCGAACGTCCCGACGATGCCGAGCAGGTACGGAACGCGCGGCAGCCTATCAGCCAGGTCGCCGCCGAAGTAAAACGCGGGAATGCCGGCTGCGAAGACGATCGTCAACATCAGTCCGGAGGCTCGAGGCGAGAGCCCCTTCGACTGCATGTACAGCTCGTAGAAGTTGAACACGCCCTGCCAGATGAACGACGCGATGCCGACGATCGCCAGTGCGGTCACGATGATCCGCCACTCCGACAGCGCGCCGGCGACGAAGTTTCGATCCTCGATCCCCGCCCGCGGCAGTTCGGTCCGTGTCGCGGCGAGTCCCGTGTATCCCGTCACCACCGCCGCACCGACGGCGATCGCCCACAGCGAGAGTCGCCAGTCGACGAGGAGCGTAAGCACCACGAGCGGAGCGGCGATCACTGCGGCGATCTGACTGGCGGCGCCGTGAATACCGATCACGTGCCCGACGCGGTCCGGGTACAGCTCGCTCAAAAATGGGTTCGCCGAGACGAAGTAGACGCCGGAGGCGATGCCCATCAGGAAGGCACCGACCATGAGGTGGCGAACCGATGTCGCGGTCGCGGCGAACCCGGCAGAGACCGTGAGAATCGCTCCGGACCCGATCACGACGGAGTGTCTGGGAACCTTCGTCAGGAGCCACCCGGTCGGTAAGCGGGGGGCCGCACTCCCGACCCACGCGAGCGTAACGAGGAGTCCGGCGGTCGCCTCACCGATCGTGAACTCCGCGATGATGACGTCCAGCAGCGGTGCGAAGATGATTCTAGCGAGATTGAGGAGAAAGACCAGCCCACAGAGGGAGGCGAACAGTCGAGATCGAGACACGGTCACTCTTCCCAACAGGAGGTCTCAAGGCTTCCGAAATCGAATCGGTACGGATCGGGTATCCCCGACGGACTGCCTGTCAGTAGCCGAGCTCGAGCAGCCGGTTGCCGGCGAGGGCGGCGAACGTGATCGAGAACAGAACGGCGAGTATCAGAAACGACGTACCCCACCCGAACAGGTCCGCGAACAGCCCCGCGCCGACCGAGCCGGCCGAGCCCACGACGGTGTAGACCGTCCGCACGAGTCCGAAGCCCGAACCGCGTTCGGCGTGGCCGAGTTCGTCGAGAAATCGTGGATCGAGTGCCGCAAAGAAACTCGAGCCAAACCCAGCGAGAATCACGGAGGCACCGATCACGACTGTACTCGCGCCCGCGACCAGCCCGAACAGGCCGATCGCCCCGCCGAGCATCGACGCCCCAATCGCGAGGTCGCGGCCGTACCGATCGGAAAACTCGCCCAACACGAACTGCCCCACGGTTCTCACGACGAAAAACGCCGAGAAGGCCACACCGGCCTGGGTCGCCGAGTAGCGGTGGTGGTCCACGAGAAACGTCGGCAGAAACGTGAGCAGTCCCTGCACGATGAACGTCCCCAGCATGGCGATCACGAGCGTGAACGCGATCGATGGTCTCGAGACGAGTTCGACTACGGCGTCGAGTTCGAACCGCTCGCGCATCGGCTGTTCCGGCCGTCGCGGCTCGGTCGACCTAACCCGCCAGGCGAACAGCGCGAACACCGGCAGTCCGACGAGGAGCGCGAGCGCCACCGCCGGTCGCCAGCCGAACCGAACGCCGATCCACGCCGCCACGACGGGGGCGACCAGCCCGGCAAGCGGGCCACCCATCGAGTGGATGCCGACGGCTCGTCCCAGTTCGTCGTACGTCCGCGACAGCAGCGTCACCGCAACGGTGTAGTGCAGCCCTGCGACCAGTCCGAGGAGAATGGCGAAGACGACGAACGCGGCGAACACGGGTGCGAACGCGAGCAACAGACTGGCAGCCGCCGTGCCGCCGACGGCCACGAGTATGACCCGCTTTTCGCCGAATCGGTCACCGAGGACGCCGCTGGGGAACTGCGAGAGCCCGTAGGCGAGCCACATGCCCGACAGCGCGAACCCGATTTGCGTATTAGTGACGTCGAAGTCGTCGGCGATGAACGGGATGACCGGGCTGATCGCCATTCGTGCGAAGTAGGTGACAAAGAACGCGAGGAGACACAACGCGAGAACCGTCGTCCGATAGTGCCAGCGCATTCAAGCTCTACTGATCGGGTAGCCAATAGGTGCGGATATACGTGATGAAAGCGGCCGGAAGCGGACCGTTCGCTCTGGGAAGAGAACGGGGTATCGTCAGTGTCGGCGTCGAACCGCTCTCTCACCCGCTTCACCGCAAAGACTATAATGGGACCCAATATTGTTTTTGGTACAAATGTATGACCCTAAGTTTGGTCTAAGAGCAATAAATAGTGCCCATAGTGAGAGGGTGAGCAATAGTGACTGACGGTGCGAATCAGACGATAGAGATGCGAACGGCGATCGATCGCGCCGTTGACGACGGTGATTCGGTCTATCTCGCAGGGTTTACACACCTGATCCCCTTCGCGGCGGGTCACGAAATCGTCCGTCAGGGATACACCGATCTCCACCTGATCCGAGCGACGCCCGACCTGATCTACGATCAGCTGATCGCCGCTGGGTGTGCGTCCGAAGTGACGTTCTCGTGGGCCGGAAACCCCGGCGTGGGGAGCTTACGAGCCTTCCGACGGGCGGTCGAAGCAGACATCCCAAGACCGATCGAGATCAACGAGTACACCCACTTCGGCCTGACGGCACGGCTCGCGGCGGGTGCACGCGGGCTCCCGTACATGCCGGTCCGAACGTTTGCTGGATCGGACCTTCCGGAGTATACGGACGATGTCCGTACGGTCGAGAATCCGTTCGGCGACGACGAACTGTACGCCGTCCCCCCGCTATGTCCGGACGTCGCCGTCGTTCGGGCCCAGCGCAGCGACGCGGACGGCAACGCACACGTGTGGGGAATACAAGGCGAAATTCCCGAGGTCGCACTCGCCGCCGATACCGTGGTGCTGAGTGTCGAAGAAATCGTCGAAGAACAGGTCATTCGGAGCGATCCGAACCGGACCGTCGTGCCCGGATCGGCAGTCGACTACGTCGTCGAGGAGCCGTACGGCTCTCATCCGTCGTACGCACAGGGGTACTACGACCGGGACAACGAGGCCTATCTGGAGTGGAACGAGGTCTCGGAGTCGCAGGCTCGAATCGAAGCGTGGCTCGAGGAGTGGGTGCACGGCGTCGACGATCGGACGGCCTACGTCGAGAAACTCGACAGCAGCCGACTGCTCGATCTGCAACCGAACACCGAGTACGCGACACCGATCGACATGGGGCGATACTGATGACGGAAGACCGAACAACCGACGAGACCGACGGCGGCGCGGACGAGCGAGCCGGCGAATCCGACCTCGAGTACACCGCGACGGAACTCATGGTCACGACCGCGGCCAGAGAACTCCGCGACGACGAGTCTGTGCTCGTCGGCGTCGGCGTGCCGAACCTCGCCTGCAACCTGGCGAAACGAACGCATGCCCCGGACCTCCGGATGATCTACGAGTCGGGGACGATCGACTCCGACCCGTCCTCGCTACCGCTATCGATCGGCGATCCAGTCCTCGCGACCGGTGCCGTCGGCGTCGTACCAATGTTCGAGGGATTCAGCAAGTACCTGCAGGCCGGCCGGATCGACGTCGGATTCCTCGGCGGCGCACAGATCGACCGGCGAGGCAATATCAACTCGACGGTCATCGGCGACTACGAGGATCCGACGGTTCGACTGCCGGGCAGCGGCGGTGCCTGCGAAATCGCCAGTAACGCCCACCGAACGCTGGTCATCACGCCTCACCAGAAGCGACGGTTCCCCGAGGAGGTCGACTTCGTCACCAGTCCCGGCTACGTCGGCGGGCGGGAGGGCCGCGAAGAACTCGGCCTCCGCGGCGGGCCGGAAGCGATCATTACCGATCTGGCGGTTATGCGGTTCGACGAGGCCGGCGAGCTGTACGTCGATACTCTCCACCCGGACGTGTCGCGTGAAGACGTACAGGAGGCCACGGGTTGGGACCTCGCGTTTGCAGACGACGTCGGAACGACATCGATACCCACGGCGGAGGAGCTTCGACTCCTCCGCGAGGACCTAGATCCGGAAGGCGTCTACCTCGAGTAACGCGGCTCTCTTTCTCGACCGGCCTCCTCGTGGACGTTTCCATCACCCGCCATCGGCCAATTGACGTCTCGTGAGGAATCGCTCGAAAACGAGTCTCCGTGACGACGTCCCGACGACGGGTCAGTTCGAGGCGGCGTGCGGCGCGACCGATTCGGCGACGGCCTCGACCGCATCGGTCACCGCATCCGCGACGGTCTTGACCGACGATTCGCTGATCGTCAGCGGCGGCGAGAGCATGAGGTGATCGCCCTTCAGCCCGTCGACCGATCCCGATCCCGGATAGGTGTAGACGCCGCGCTCGAGCGCACGATCGTAGACGCGGCCGTTGACGTTCAGGTCGGGATCGAACGGCTCGCCGGTGTCTCGGTCGGCGACGAACTCGATCCCGATCATTGCACCGATCTGCCGGAAGTCGCCGACGATCGGGTTGTCGGCTAGGGGCTCGAGCTCCGCAGCCAGCAACTCGCCGCGTTTCCGTCCCGTTTGTAACACCGAATCCGTGTACTGGTCGATGACGTGGGCAGCGATCGCCGCCGAGAGCGGGTTTCCGCCGAAGGTGTGGCCGTGCGAGAACGACCGGCCGGTGGCGTTTTCGAACTCGTCGGCGATGTCGTCTCGAACCATCGTCGCGCTGATCGGAGCGTAGCCGCCCGACAACCCCTTGCCGAGGGTCATCATGTCCGGAACGACGTCGAAGTGCTCCATCGCGAACATCGTCCCCGTTCGGCCGAACCCGGTCATCACCTCGTCCGCAATGAAGAGGACATCGTACTCGTCACAGATGCGACGGACCTCTTCGAAATAAGCGGGATGCGGGTGAGCCGCAGGGATGCTCGCCCCCGAGACGGGCTCCGCGATGAACGCCGCGACCGTCTCCGGCCCTTCCTGCTTGATCGTCGTTTCCAGTTCCGCAGCGGCGGCGAGCGCCTGCTCCTCGGGCGTTCCCTCGTACTCCCAGCGGTAGGGGTACGCCGGCGGAAGGTGGGGCCAGCCGTGGAGCAGTGGTTCGTACTGGACACGACGGGACGTGTTGCCTGTCGCGGACAGCGCGCCGAGCGTCGCGCCGTGATACGATTGCCAGCGGCCGATGATCGTGCTCTTGTGCGGGTTCCCCGTCTCCAGGTGGTACGCTCTGGCGAGTTTGAACGCCATCTCGTTCGCTTCGCTCCCGGAGTTTACGAAGAACGCGGCGTTCAGGTCGCCGGGTGATACCGCCGCGAGCCGTTCTGCTAGCGTTTCCGGGGCCTCGTGAGAGAAGTGCGAGAGGCTGAGATAGGACAGTTCCGAGAGCTGCGCGTCAGCGACGCTCTCGACACCCTCTACGGAGTGGCCGAGGTTGACGACCGCGGCACCTGCCGCAGCGTCGACGAGTTCGCGTCCGTCTTCAGTAACGAGGAATTCGTCGTGAGCGGAGCGGATCCGGGGAAAATCCGGCTTCATTCCGCCGCCCCACTTATAAAACAGGTTCGATGTGTTGGCCATATACGACTCTAGATGGGGTATGCTAAAATAAGTGTTGCTAAAGGGGCCGAAATCAACTCTATCTCTAATTTATCGGTTTTTAATTTGGAATGGGCACAACTATAGAGCGCAGTCGAGGGGCGGCACGCGTGATATCCTCTCGAGTTGTCGCGAGAAAAGCTCGACCGTTCGCATCGTACGGGCCAATCCTCGTGATTTGGTCCCGCCGTGCGTGTCGTCGATTGCGCCTCAGTCGCCGAAAAATGCTATCCCGTCGAGACTCGCCGATCTGAGAACTGATCGGTTTCAGACTAGTTCCGCCAGTCCGATACCGGCGAGATGTTCGTCGGTCGGCCGGCCCTGTTCGTCCCAGCCGCGACGTTCGTAGTACTCCTCGAGCATCTCGGCCAGTTCGACGACCTCCCCCGCGTTGGACCCCTCCTCGTGTGCCCGTTCGGTGAACATCGACGGGAGCGTATCATCTTCCCGAGAGATGCCCTCGCGGACGTTGAACAGCCGCTTCATCGTGAAGATGCGGTCACCCAGCTCGAGGACGTCGTCTCGGTCCAGTTCGAGACCGGTCGCGAGCCCGAGAAGGTCGGCCAGCTGTGCGACGCTGATCTCCTCCGTCCCCGGCGGATAGGAGAACTTGCAGCCACACATCGAGTCGTAGACGTTGAAGAGGTTCTGCAATACGATCTCGAGTTCCGCCTTCCCCTCGGTCGCGTGGCGCGGATAGTCGTCCGAGTAGATCTCGAGGTCCGGAACGTCGTAGCCGTAGATGTCGACGTAGCCGGTGAACGCGCGCATGTGACACGCGCCGCGGTTCGACGTGGCGTAGGTGAGTCCCATCGTCTTCTGGGCGCGTGGCTCGTGCATCGGTAGCTCGAGTCCCTTGACGTGGAGGGCGTGTTCCTCGCCGTCGATCGCCGCTGCGGCTCGGACGACGCCGTCGGCGAGCACGTCGCCGAAGCCGTCTCGGTCCGCGATTCGGTGGACGAGTTCGACGATCTCCTCCTCGTTCCCCCAGTCGAGATCCATCTCGGTCTCGTCTTCATCGACGAGGCCGCGATCCTGTGCCGCGATGGCGAACGCGACGACGTGGCCGGCGCTGATCGTGTCCAACCCGTAGCGATTACAGAGTTCGTTCGCCCGGGCGATGCTCTCGAAATCGTCGTTCATGCTGAGGCTGCCGAACGACGCAAGGGTCTCGTACTCGGGGCCGCCCTGATCCGAAAGCGTGCCGAACCGCTCGCTCTCCATCGAGACGACGCGCCCGCAGGCGATGGGACACTGCCCACAGGCGTAGACGTTCGTCAGGTAGTCCTCGGACATCCGGGGACCGCTGATGTCCCACGCGCCGTCGAACTCGCCCTTCTCGAAGTACTTCGTCGGGAGGTTGTCGAACACCTCCGATTCTTCTTCGATTGCGGCTGCAGTCCCGTGGTCGCGACGGGTCTTCGTACTCGGCGTCTGGGTGACCGTCTGTGTGAGCTCGAGCGTTAGCTCCTTGTAGCCCTCCACGTCGTCGATGTGGTGGTGGGGGTCACCCGTTCCGATCACGCTGATCGCCTTGAGCTTCTTCGCACCCATCACCGCACCCATTCCGGTCCGCCCGGCGGCGCGTTTGACGTCGTTCATCACTGCGGCAAACCGGACCTGATTCTCACCCGCGCGGCCGATCGTGCTGACGACGGCGTCGTCGCCGACGTCCTTCTGGATCCGGTCGGTCGTTTCGGGAACGTCGAGCCCCCACAGGCCGCTCGCGTCGCGGAGTTCGAACTCGCCGTCCTCGACGTGTACGTACACCGGCTCGTCGGCTTCGCCTTCCACGATCACGAGGTCGACGCCGGCTCTTCGCAGCGCCGTTCCCCAGTCGCCGCCGCTGGTCGCCTCGCCGAGAATCCCCGTCAGCGGGCTGAGCGCGCTCACGGAGTGTCGACCGCTGGTCGGGGCGCGCGTGCCGGTGATCGGACCGGTCGCAAACACGAGCTTGTTCTCCGGGCCCAGCGGATCGATTCCGGGCTCGAGTTCGTCGTAGAGGATCCGAGCGGCAAGTCCGGTGCCGCCCAGATAGGTCTCGATGAGATCCTCGTCTAGCTGTTCGGTGTCGATGGTCCGGTCGGAGAGGTTCACACGAAGCGTCGTTCCAAACATTGACATGAGGCGTCTTGGCGAAAAGAGGCTGTAGCTCCACTTAACACTTATGTAGCTATGGAGACTAATTAGTGGTTGGAACGATTTAATGGCGAAATGTTAGGCCTGTAGTGGAAGATATAGTTCTAAAATAGTACCGCCCACAACGTCATCGACAGCCGCCGCTCATCGCTGCCGTGACCTGAACGGTGTCATCATCCCCGAGAACCGTGTCGATACCGTCCAGCGTCGCGAGCTTTCGCCCGTTTACGAGGACGTTGACCTCGGAGCGAAACTCGTCGCCGTCCCGCAGCGCCGGCTCGAGCTCCGGGTACTCAACGAAGAGTTCCGAGAGCACCGCATCGACGGTGTCGCCGCTCGCAGTGAGTGTTTTTTCGCCGACCGTATCGCGGACAGGTCCGTAGAGTACCACGTCGATCATCGGTTTCGATTATTGTGCGACGTACAAATATTTTCGCCGTGTATTTGAATCCGTCCAACGAGGTGGAGTTCAGTACCGCCATCGACGAGACGTTCATCGCCGTCACGTTCTTCGACATGTAGAATCGTGTTCCCGTCAAAGTATAGATTCAAAAATAAGATTTTTTACCAGTGTGATCCGTGTGTGTTGTACTGCACCAAAACTGATAAACAGTTATGGGTAATCTTCGGAAACGAGGGTTTCAGAGAATGGTTGACTACTACGACGGATCTATCGAGAAGAACCACCGCGAAGCGATCGAACAAGCGACGACGGACCGAACCTTCGCTAACTGGATCGACGGCGAGGCGGTCACTGCGTCGACTGACGAGACGTTCGAGACGATCGATCCCGCCGTCTCCGTTCCGATCACGGCCGTCCCGCGAAGCGGTGCAAGCGACGTCGACCGGGCGGTTTCCGCGGCCCGGGGCGCGATGGACGGCGAGTGGGGCGAAACGACGGCCGCCGAGCGGTCCCGGATGATCCGAGAGTGGGTCCAAACGCTTCGCGACCACGCCGACGAACTGGCGTTGCTGGAGAGTCTCGACGTCGGGAAACCACTCGCCCACGCGGCCGGAGAGATCGAGAAGGCACTCGAGTTCCTCGAGTACTACGCGTCGGTCGGTCGCGCACAGGAGGGGACGCAGGTCCCCGTCTCGGAGAATTCCCACGTCTACACTCGCCGGGAACCGTACGGCGTCGTCGGCGCGGTCGTGCCGTGGAACTTCCCGCTCGTGCTCGCGTCGTGGAAACTCGGGCCGGCGCTCGCCGCCGGAAACGCGGTCGTCCTCAAGCCGGCCGAGGACAGCCCGCTCACGGCGACCCGCGTCGCACAACTGTCGAAAGACATCTTCCCCGACGGCGTGCTCAACGTCGTCCACGGCTACGGCGAAGAGAGCGGTGCGCCGCTGACGGCCCACGAGGACGTGGACAAGCTCTCCTTTACCGGCGAAGACGTAACCGGCGAAGCGGTGATGGAAAGTGCTGCCAGCAACATCACGCCAGTCACGCTCGAACTCGGCGGCAAATCGCCGTTCGTCGTCTTCCCCGACGCCGACCTCGAGCAGGCCGTCGAAACCGTCGCCGGCGGTATCTTCTACAACACCGGCCAGTCCTGTGACGCGCCCTCTCGAGTGCTCGTCCACGAGGACGTCCACGAGGAGTTCGTCGACCGATTGGTCGAGGCGGCCGAGTCCTACGAGATCGGCGACCCGCTCGTCGAGGGGACGACGCTTGGGCCGCTCGCCTCGCAGGCCCAGTATGATAAAGTGACGGGCTACGTCGAGACTGGACGGGACGAGGGGGCGACGCTCGTGGCCGGCGGGGACCAGCCCGGAGGCGACCTCGAGGACGGCTGGTTCGTCGAACCGACAGTTTTCGACGACGTGGACAACGACATGCGGATCGCCCGCGAGGAAATCTTCGGCCCCGTCGAGACGATCAACACCTTTTCGACGTACGAGGAGGCGATCGAGATCGCCAACGACACCGAGTTCGGGCTCGCGGCCGGTATCGCGACCACGGACACCGACCTCGCCCACCGGGCAGCCGCGGACCTCGAGGCCGGCAGCGTCTGGGTTAACACCTACGGCTCGACGGTCACCGGCGGCCCGTTCGGCGGCTACAAGCGCTCGGGTATCGGCCGCGAGTGCGGTCAAGATGCTCTCGAGTACTACACGCAGACCAAGACGGTGAACGTCGAACTCGGCGATCCGTCGCTGTAACGTCGTCGCCGACCATTGTCGGTCCGCCGCTGTAGTGTCGAAGTGATCGTTGTCGGACCGTCGCTGCCTCGCTGGCGTCCTCCCCGTTCCTGTTTCCGGCTCGAAAAATCGAATCGAGTACAGGCTGCTACGATAGCCACGCAGCGGCCGTATCGGCGACGAGTCTGGCGACCATCACGACGTCGTCCGTCTCGACGTATTCGCCAGTACTGTGGACGTTGTCGCCGTCGGGGCCGACGATAACCGTCGGAATCTCGGCCGTGTGGCCGAGGTGGTTGAAGTCGCCGATGCTCGAGAAGTAGTCGATCGACGGCTCGACGCCGGTCAGCCGTTCGCTCTGGTCGGACAGCATCCGGACGAGCGGGTGGTCCTCGTCGGTTACGTACGGGCCGAATCGCAGGTTCTCGTACGGCGTCTCCCTGAGTTCGACCTCGACCGACGACTCGAGATTGAGGTCGTCGACGACATCCAGTGCCTGCTCGAGCACGACTTCGGCGCTCTCGCCGGGAACGATGTGACGGTTGACCGCGAGCGTACAGCGGTCCGGGACGGAGAGCGGGTCGTCGCCGCCCCGGATCTCCAGGGGACAGATCGATCCCGAGCCGAGCGCCGGATGGCTGTCACACGCCATCTCGTCGAGCGCGGTCGCGATCCGTGCCGCGTCGACCACGGCGTTCGTCCCGTCCTCGGGATGCGAGGCGTGAGCCGCGTTACCGCGTACGGTTATCTCGTATCGGAACCCGCCTCGAGCCCCCAGGAGAAGCGCCGGATTCTCCAGGCCGTGTCGGGCGATCGCCGGACCAGGTTCGGCGACGATCGCGCCGTCGACATCGTCGGTGATGCCGTCGCGCAGGAGCTGATACGTTCCCAACCCGAACGGGCCCTCCTCGCCGACGACCGCCGTCAGGACGATGTCGCCCGCGAGGTCGCCATCGAGTTCGGCGAGCGCCTCGAACGCGACGAGCAGCGAGACGAGTCCTCCTTTCATGTCACAGGCACCCTGTCCGTAGAGGCGGCCGTCCTCGATGCGGCCCGAGAGCGGATCTTCGTCCCAACCGTCGACGATGCGGACGGTGTCCATGTGGCCGTTCAACAGGAGCGTCGGCGCGTCGGGATCCGTTCCCTCGAGTCGCGCGACGACGTTGTTCCCGTCGAAGCCGGTGATTTCCGGCTCGCTCACGGCGTGGTACTCCGGCTCGAGGTCGCGGTCCGCGAGCCAGTCGTACACTGCTCGGGCCATCGCCGCTTCCTCGAAGAACGGACTCCGAATGCGGACGAGTTTCTGGAGCAACTCGATCGTCGCCTCGGGATCGATCCGATCGCTGGGCTGATCGGTCGCGTCAGTCACGCCCTCGTCGTCCGATTGGCTCATTGTTCGGTGGTGACGACGGCGTCGGCCACTGCATCGGCGAACAGTTCGACGGCGGTCGACGCCTGCTCGAGGGTGATCGTCAGCGGCGGGGCGAACCGGATCGTGCTCTGGCCGCAGGGAAGGACCATCAGTCCGCGCTTCCACGCGGCGTGCATGATCTCGTCTGCGAGCTCGCCGAGTGCCTCGCCGGTTTCGGGGTCAGTGAACTCGACGCCGATCATGAGCCCGCGACCGCGGACGTCGCTGATTTCGTCGACATCCGCGCCGAGATCGGCCAGTATCTCTCTGAGGTGTGTCCCGACCGTTCGCGCGTTCTCGAGCAGCCCGTCTTCTTCGATGACGTCGATGACGGCGTTCGCCGCGGCCGCAGCGACCGGGTTCCCGTGGAACGTACTCGCGTGCGTGCCGCTTCCCCACGTCATCACGTCAGACCGGGCGACCATCGCGGACATCGGCAGTCCGTTGGCGATCCCCTTCCCCATGAGCGTGATGTCGGGTTCGACGTTCCAGTGGTCCATCGCAAACCACTCGCCGGTTCGACCAAATCCGGTCTGGATCTCGTCCGCGATGAGCACCATACCGTGTTCGTCGGCGAACTCGCGGAGCCGCTGGTGAAATCCCTCCGGCGGAACCACGTAGCCGCCTTCGCCCTGAATCGGTTCGACGACGATTCCGGCGACCTCGTCGGCCGGAACTCGAGTCCGGAGTAAATCCTCGAGGGCGTCGAAGGTGGTCTCGAGGGCCGCTTCGGGACTCTCGGCGCGGGACGGGTCGGGGTAGGGAACGTGATCGACCCCGGGAACTAGCGGCCCGAAGCCCCGTTTGTACTTGGTCTTGCTCGCGGTCAGCGAGAGCGAGCCCATCGTCCGCCCGTGGAACGCGCCGTCGAACGCGATGAACCGGTGGCGGCCGGTGTGGTGTCGGGCGAGTTTGATTCCCGCTTCGACCGCTTCGGTGCCGCTGTTCCCGAAGAAGAGTCGTTTCGGCGAGTCTCCCGGTGCGAGGTCGACGAGCCGTTCGGCCAACCGGACCGGTTCCGGCGAGTAGTAGTCACAGAACGCCGGGTGGACGAGCGTATCGAGTTGGTCTTTCGCCGCCTCGACGACCCGTTCGTGGTTGTGCCCGACGTTCGTCACCGCGATACCGCTCGCGAAGTCCCAGAAGGTGTTCCCGTCGACATCCGTGACGGTAACACCAGCCGCGCGTTCGATCGCGAGCGGATAGGCGCGTGGCGAACTCGGTGAGATAACGTCGTCGTCAGCCTCGACGAGCCGCTTCGTTTCCGGACCGGGAAGCGCCGTTTCGATGGTCGGTTCGTGTACAGAAACTGTTCGATCGTCGTCCATGCGAGCCTCTCTCTGGCGCGCTCTAATTAAGCTGTCTATTGAATATGGCCCTTCTAGTTATAGAGAGAACTACTTCAATACCATATTCTTGTGTAGTCTCCGAAAATGTTAAGCCCCCTCATGAGAAGAATGGTGCAGAGTACCAATGGCCAAACCGACACGACGACGATTCCTTCGACAAACTGGCGGCCTCTCGGCGGTCGGCATCGCCGGGCTTGCGGGCTGTCTCGGATCGGACAACGGTTCCGACGCGCTCCAGTTTTACTCGTGGGGCGGATCGACACAGGAGGCACTGACCGAACACGTCATCGAGCCGTTCGAGGACGAGTACGACGTCGACGTCGAACAATCCAGTTTCGACGACCAGGACAACATGCTGGCGAACGTCCGCTCGAGTCCGGAGGGGTCCTACGACATCATCATGCCCTCGGTCGAACGGGCCTACGAATCCGTCGAGCAGGACCTCGTCGAACCGATCCGAACGGAGAACATCGACACGTGGGACAACCTTCTGCCGGTGTTCGAGGAGTTCGACGCCGACCCCGGCGAGGACACGCACCTCGCACCGCTGTACTACGGCACTATCGGCATGGTAGTCAACACCGACCACGTCGACGCCGAGGACCCGTCGTGGGAACTCGCCTGGGATACAGACCTCGAGGGACAGGTCACCATGCAGGACTTCGCGATGGTTCGGGTCATCACGACCGCACTGTATCTGGGGCTCGATCCGAACTCCCTCGAGCACGAAGGCTCCTACGAGGACGGGATCGAGATGGTGTACGACGAGATGGCTGCCCAACACGAACTGATCGATTCCTACTGGTCTAGCGGTCAGGAGCAGGTGACGATGTACTCCAACGAGAGCGCCTACATCGGCGACGGCTGGGGTGGTCGCATCCTCGCGCTCCAGGACGACGGCTACGACAACCTCGAGTACGTGATCCCGGAAGAAGGGGCGAAAGGCTGGACCGACATGCTGGCGATCGCAAAGGGATCGCAGAACCGCGATATGGCGGAACAGTTCATCGAGTTCGCGTATCAGGACGAGATTATCCGCGAGCTCTCGCCAGAACTCGGTTATCCGCCGGCGACGTCGGTCGAATCGGACGAGATCGAAGCGCTTCCCGACTTCGATCCCTCTGGCGGCGAACAGCTGTTCTTCGAAGACCAAGTGTTCGTCGACGAACACGAAGCGGAATGGACAGACACGTTCGACCGGATCAAGATGGACCAGTACTGATTCAAATGCGCGCTATTTGCACGGTAAGGCGTCGCGGTCTCGTATCAGTGGACGACCAGCCGACAGAACGGTAAGTTATGGGATACCTCGAAGTCGAACACGTCACGAAACGGTTTGGAGACGTCGTCGCCGTCGACGACGTGAGTTTTACGGCCGAAGAAGGCGAATTCGTCTCCTTGCTCGGTCCGTCAGGCTGTGGCAAGACGACCACTCTTCGCATGATCGCTGGCCTCGAAACGCCGAGCGAGGGTGACGTCCGCATTCAGGGCGAGGCCGTGACCGATCAACCACCCTACGAACGCGACATTGGGATGGTCTTCCAGCACTACGCGCTCTTTCCGCACAAGACGGTCGGCGAGAACGTCGGGTTCCCGCTAAAGATGCGCGGCGTCGGCAGCGCAGAGCGACGCGAGCGCGTCGCGGAGGCGCTGGAAATGGTCCGGCTTCCGGACACGATGGATCGCGATCCCGACGAACTCTCCGGTGGCCAGCAACAGCGGGTCGCGCTCGCCCGTGCGCTGGTGTTCGAGCCGGATCTCTTGCTGATGGACGAACCGCTCTCAGCGCTCGATCGGGTACTCCGCCAGCAGATGCGGATCGAGGTCGAACGCATCCAGGAGGAGATCGGAATCACGACGATCTACGTCACGCACGACCAGATGGAGGCGTTCTCGATGTCGGATACGGTCGTCGTCCTCGACGAGGGACGGCTGTCACAGCAGGGAGCGCCGCTCGATATCTACGAGAACCCGACCTCGGAGTTCGTCGGCGACTTCATCGGTCAGTCCTCGAAGCTCACTGGGACGGTGACGGCCGAGAGCGGAACGCCGACCGTCCAGACGGACGCCGGGCTGTCGCTGGTCCTCTCCGAGTCGGCCGATACCGAGCCGGGTGCGGACGAGACCGTCTTCCTTCGGGCCGAGAAGCTCGGTATCCACGCCGAACAGCCAGAGCAGGACAACGCGTTCCAGGCGACGATCAAAGTCATCAACTATCTCGGCGAGAAGACGGTCTTTCACTGCGAACTGGCGGACGGAACCGACGTCACCGTCTCCGAGCAGGGGTTCACGGCGGTCGATCGCTACGAGACGGGTGACACCGTCTACGTGACTGCACCACCCGACGTTCTCGTGACTGCCGGCTCGAGCGATCGAGGAAACCGGACCGTGATGGAGGGCTCGCCGTGAACGACGAATACAGCGATCGATGGCTCGCGGCCCGAAACCGACTCCTTCAGTCGGATGCGCTCGTCGACGGCATCAGATGGATCAAGGACCGTCGCCGGCTACTGGCAACGACGCAAGCGGGCATCGGCGTGGTCTGGATGGTCGTGTTCTTGCTCGCGCCGCTGCTGTACATCCTCGCGATTTCGTTCTGGGTGCGCGGCCCCGCTGGGGTCATCGTCCAGGAGTTTACCTGGGCGAACTACCACTCCATCCTAATACAGGACGTCTCCCTCTCCAGCCTCGAGTTCGACAATCTCTACCTGTTGATCCTCTGGCAGTCGCTCAAATTCGGTTTCGTGACGACAGTCGTCACGCTAGTGCTCGGTTACGTGCCGGGGTACGTCCTTGGTCGGACCTCGAGTCGCTGGCTTCCGATACTGCTCTTGCTCGTGATCTTGCCGTTCTGGGTCCCGCTGATCATCCGGTACTACGCCTGGGTCCTCGTGCTCGGTGACAATGGGGTCATCACGACAACTCTCGGCTGGATCGGAATCGAACGGAGCGGCTTCCTGTACAACGAGGTAGCCGTTATCTCCGGAATGGTTCAGGTGATGTTGCCGTTTATGATCCTACCGATCTATAACAGCGTCGCGAAGATAGACGGCTCGCTCGTCGAGAGCGCCAAAACGATGGGTGCTGGCCCGCTCCGAGCGTTCTACGAGGTCTCGTTTCCGCTCTCACTGCCGGGAATTAGTGCCGGCTGTATCCTCGTGTTCATCCTGTCGGTCGGGAGTTTCCTCGCGCCGGCGTTGCTCGGCGGCTCGGGCGATCTCATGATCGCGAACCTCATCGAACAGACCTTCGGACAGAACCAGAACTGGCCCGTGGCGAGCGCGATGGCAATCGTCTACCTGCTCGTCCTGTTCGGACTGCTCACGATCTTCAATCGGATCGTCAGTCTGGACGCCGTCTTCGGGGAGGGGAACTGATGACAGCAGATATCCGGTGGCGACTGCTCGTGGCGACGACGGCGCTCGTCTACTTTTTCCTGTTGCTGCCGCTGCTGATCGTCGTCATGATCTCGTTCAACCCATCGCAGTTCGCCTCCTTCCCGCCGACGGGATTCAGCCTGGAGTGGTATCACGACTTCTTTACGGACGATCAGATGCTGTCCTCGCTGTGGAACAGTTTCGTCGTCGCGACCGGGAGCTCGATCGTCGCGGGCGTCGTCGGGTTGGTCTCGGCGATCGGCTTCGTCAGATACGACTTCCGGTGGAAGAACGCCCTCTCGAGCGTACTCTTCTTGCCGATGCTGATCAGTCCGGTCGTCATCGGTGTCGCGCTCACCGCGTTTCTCTCCGAAATCGGGATGCAGCGCAACTACCTGTTCTTGATCATCGGTCACTCGACGCTGGTCTTACCGTACGTATTCGTCACGGTTCGCGCCCAGCTCTACGGGTTCGACCGATCGGTCGAGGAGGCGGCGCTCTCGCTCGGCGCCAACGAGGTCGAAACCTTCTTCGAGGTGACGTTACCGGCGATCGCACCGGGTCTCGTTGCCGGAATGCTGCTCGCGTTCGTCATTAGTTTCGGCGAGTTCACGGCGACCCAGTTCTGGGTCCAGCCCCAGACAACGACGGCTCCGATCGAGATCTACACCATGGTCCGAACGAGCCTGACGCCGATGATCAACGCGATGGCGACCGTCCTCATCCTGATTACGGTCGTCGTCCCGCTGATACTCGACGCCGTTCTCGGGAAGAACCTGATCATCAAATCGGCGTGACCGTTCCCCACGTCGTGACTTCGAACGCAGTGGATTGGAACCCGTCTAAAAATCCACCCGCTTTTCGAAGGCTGTAACAAGCTATATAGTCGTCCTCTCCCCGTGTTCGAGTATGGTAGAACTCAATCTTGACGAGAACGACCTCGAGATTCTGCGCTGGCTGGACCGAGAGGGAGAGATCGACGTCGACCAGTTGAGCGAGGAACTCGGAATCAGCACCTCGACGATCTACTATCGTCTGGATAACTACCGCGAGAAGGGAATTCTCCAGGGGAACGTGGCGGATATCGACCACCAGAAACTCGGCTTCGAACTCACTGCGATCACGGAGATCAAAAGCGAGTACGGGCCCGGATACGACGACATCGGCGACCGACTCACGGAACTGTCCGGCGTCCAGTCGGTGTACTTCATGCTCGGGGAGATGTCGTTCACCCTGGTCTCGCGCCTTCGCGATCACGAACACCTCCAGGCGCTGATCGACGATATCATTCATACAGACGGCGTCGAACACTCCTCGACGCACATCGTTCTCAAGACGTTCAAGGACGAGTCCCGACTCCTGGTCAACTACGACGACGACGACCTCGAGAAACTGCTGGACGACGGAACGCTCGAGAAGTAAGCCGACTACCGGGGCACACCGCGTAGCGGACTTGAAAGAGGATTTTCCGTTATTTGTTTTCGACGAGCACAGCGACGGGCGTCGATGAACCCGGCCCGGGTAGTAATTATTACAATCATTATCTTTATATCTGACTCCGAATATAGAAATTATGGACAATAACTAATACGAGCCGGATGAGATTGGTGGACATGGCTCAGCACACGAATACCGGATCGAAAGAATCCACCCGTTCGGTCGAGACGAGCGGCTGGTTCTACCTCGATCCAGTGTCGAAAGTCATGGCTGTATCGTGCATAATCGGAATCCTCGTGGTCTACCTGCCGGTTCTGTACTCGCCGGAGTTGACCGTCGGTGGACTCTCGTGGATGTTCGTCTCTAAACCGATCGTTGGCCTCGTTCTCAGCGGGAGCTTCGTTGCCACGACCTACTACGTCGACTTCGTCCTCGAGGGGGGTGAGTGACGATGGTACGCGTCGGTGAAACCGCCATCGTCCTCTGTTATTTCATCCTCGTCCTCGCGATCGGCCTCTACTTCCGAAACCGTCGGTCGGCCGACGAGTACTGGTCGGCAAACGGATCGATCGGAACGTTCGTCAACTCGATGGCGATCTTCGCCGCTTTCGCGAGCGGCGGGACATTTCTGGGAGCGATCGGAATCGTCTACGACCTCGGTGTCCCACTGTGGTGGTCAGCAGCGGTCGGTTCAGTCGCCGGATTCCTCATCGCCGCAATCTTCGTGGCGAAACCGTTGCGTCGCCTCGAGATGCACACGCTCCCGGACATTTTCGACTACCTGTACACCGACTCGCGGATTAACGTGCTCGCTCCGGTGATCATCCTCGTTGGCTACTTCATGTATATGGTTGCCCAGCTTCGAGCCGGCGGACTCGTCTCCGATTACTTGCTGGGGGTCGGTTATATCCCGGCAGTGACGGCAATCGGGATCGTCTTCATCGCCTACGTCGCTCTCGGTGGAATGTGGGCGATCACCGTGACCGACTTTCTGCAGGGCGTCCTGATGTGGGGCCTTCTCGCGGTAATCTGGGCTATCAGCTTCGGCTACTTCGGCTACTCGATGTCTGCACCGATCTCCGAGACGCCTCGAGTCACTGGAACGGGAGCGCTCGAGATCCAGACGTACATTGGATTCGCACTAATCTGGGCGTTCGCTATCGCTGTGTTGCCCCACATCGCGATGCGGGCCTTCTCCGCGAAGAGCCCAGAGTCAGCGAAGCGAGCGTACGCGTGGGTCGCGTTGATGTACATTATCGTGACGCTCCCGTTCGTCCACATCGCGGGTGCGGCCATCGCGATCGACCCCGAACTCGCCGAAGCCGACTACGCACTGCTGCTCGTCATGGAATCGATCCTGCCTGAGCTCGTCGCCGGCTTCGCCGCGGCGACGATTCTCGCGGCGGTAATGTCGTCGACGGACGCACTGCTGCTCGCGATGGCAGCTGCCCTCTCGAACGACCTGTACGGAAACGCAGTCAGCGACGTCTCCGAGGAGCGAATCGTCAATCTAGGCACGGTCTCAGTCGTCGTGATCGGCCTCCTTGGGATCGTCGCCGCGTGGAGTCCGCCGGCGTACCTCGTCGAACTCTACACAGACGGCACCGGACTGATGGCGGCCGCCTTCTTCTTCCCGTTACTTCTCGGCATCTGGTGGAAGCCGATGAACCACTACGGGGCGATGGCCGGAATGCTCGGGGGTTCCCTTGCGTACGCCATCGCGTACTTCTACACACCGATGTTCGGCGCAATCATCTACGCGGTTCCGGTGTCGCTGCTGTGCTGTCTCGTCGCCACGTGGGTGACTGACTCCCGGAGCGCCGAACAGATCGAAAAACTGTCCGAGGAACTCGGGCACGGTCGCCTCGGCTGGTAAGCCGCTACTCACCGAATTCACCACATTCACAGTTCCACACCAATGATACCCCGTTCCATACTCGGACGACTGATCGGACGCACCTGGCGGACGTTCGTGGGCACCTCCCACGACGAACTCAGCGATACTGTCGAGCGGACGCTCACCGACCTCGGCTGGGCGTACGATCGCGAGTCGACGGAGCCCGCCAGCGGCGAGCGATCGATCTTCGGTGCCGAAGATGCGACTCGCTTCGAACTCGCTGACGAAGAGTGGGCCTTGACGGTCACGTCGGTCTCGTACGATCCACTCTTGCGCGGGTTGCTCTCGCTCAGCGCCTCGGGAGACACGAAATCGAAGTACACGACTACCGCGTGTCTAATCGACGTCCGTCCCCTCTCGAAAGGGGCCGAACCACGCGTCGAGGTACTTCTCCAGGAAATCGCGGCGGCCCTCGAGACGGACCCGTGGTCCATCGATCATCCGCGATTTAACTACTCGCCGCTGCTTCGGTACAAAGTCAAGCTGCTGTGGCAGTACTGGTTATCGCCGGCTGACCGAGCGAACGGACGCTAGCGGCCGGCGCGTCTCGCAGTTCGGTTTCGCGGGAAGGAGACGCGGTATAGTAACAACTTGAACAGTTTACACACCGATGGCATAGTCGTCCTCCGATCGGGTGTGCACTGATTTCCAGTGGCTACGATAGTACGTTCAGTCCCGAACCGACTTACCGGCCGATAGTCCCCTGACGGGTGACCGGTGCGTCGGGATCGACGAGAAACGCGACGAGTGTCGTCTCGGTTTCCGCGGTAACCGTCATCCCACCACCGTCGACGAGCAGACCGCTCTCCGTCTCGTCGAATTGCATGCCGTCAGCCGTGACTGCCCCCTCGAACACGTAGAAGTAGGCGTCCCAGCCGGTCTTCGTTGGCAGGTCGACGCTGACACCCTCCTCGAGGCGAACGTCGTAGAAATGGACGTCGTTGCGCACGGACAGCGGCGCGTCAGAGCCCTCGGGACCGAAGAGGTGGCGCCACTCGTTGGCAACCGGATCAGCAATCGGTTCGTGCTGGATGGTCGGTGGGAGATCCAGGCTGTGCGGGCGGACGAAAATCTGCAGCATTCGCAGCGGTGGATCGTCCGCAAGCGTGCGCTCTTCGTGCCAGAAGCCGCTGCCGGCGTTCATCACCAGCAGGTGGTCAGAATCGGTGACCAGCTCGTTTCCCTGTCGGTCGTCGTGGCGCATCACGCCCGACGGAACCCACGAGATGATCTCCTCGTTCTGGTGGGGATGCATCGAGATCAGCGTCTCGGGGTCCATGAACGACTCGACGACGGTCGCGAGCGGGCCGTAGCCGTGATCGTCGTGCTCCGGGTGATTGTGCCCGGGGAAGTTGAAGTGAATTCGAAACCGTCCCTGATTCTGGGAGATGTCCGTCCGCGGAGCTTTGTAGAGTTTCGTCGTGGACTCGGGATTCATCGTACCGAATCGTCGGGGCCGGAGCCCCATATGCGCGCGGTGACAACTATGTAACCGGGTCTACGCGTCTACGCACCTGAAATTACTCTTTCGCGAACTCGTTCCGGATCCGTGATCAGTCGCCGGAAGAACTGAGAGTCCGAATCCTGTGACGGTCGACGATCAGGATCTGTGAGCGCGTCGACTCGAGCCCGTATAGATCAGGCCGTAGACAAAAGACGGCGGGGAGCAACAGTCGATCCCGATGGATCTGTCGAAACTGAACCGTCGGACCTACCTCCGCGCTACAACGGCAGCGGTGGGTCTTACAGGCCATACCGCCGCTGCAAACGGTCCGTCGGAGTCGGAGGTCGAGGACGGAGCGAACGACTCGAGCGACCATCCGGACGCTACGGGAACCGACGACGATTTCGAGGAACTGGATCGCTGGGATGTCTCCGGCGGAACGCTGACGGCCGACGAGGATCGGTCAGTCGTCGGCTCGCAGAGCGCTCGGCTCGAGACCGACGAGGAACCGGCCACGCTCGCGAAATCGTTCTCGGAGTCGCGCGAACTGACGGACGTCGTTCCCGGCGTCGCGGTCGCGTCGGAGGAGATGGTGATTCCGTGGCTACGGTTGATCGACAGCGACGGCGAGACGATCGAGTACCGTCGCACCGTGACCGGCGACCTGCCGCTCGAGCGATACAACTTCGGCGTGACCGACGTCGACGACGGCTTCGACGCGACGAGCGTCGATGAGGTACACCTACGGATCCCCGGAGGGGACGACGAGGAACGGACGATCTGGTTCGACGACTTCCACTTCACCCCTCGCCCGGAGACGGGAAAGGTGATGATCCAATTCGACGACACCCACGTCACAGATTACACGGAGGCGCTGCCGCTACTCGAAGAGTACGACTATCCCGCGGTGACGTTCGTCAACCCCGACTACGTCGACGGCGGCGACGTTGGCGGTGACCCGCGAATGACGATCGATCAGTTGCACGAACTCCACGACGCCGGCTGGTGTATCGCGAACCACACCGCAAGCCATCCGGAACTCCCGGAACTCGACGCCGAGGAGCAGGAGGCCGAGATCCGCGAGGGCAAGGAATGGCTCGAGGGCCACGGCTTCGAGGAGGGAGCCCGATACTTCGCCTACCCGTTCGGCGAGTACGACGAGACGACGCTCGAACTCGTCGACGAGTACCACGCGATCGGCTTCGGCGGCGGCCAACCGGTACAGGGGTACACCACGAATACGCGGCTGGCCTCCCGAATCGCCGAACCGGACGCCGAGCGCATCGAGACGGAACTCGAGCGAACGGCCGAGATTCGCGGGATCACGTCGATGTTTTATCATCGCCTCGAGGACGACGACCTCGAGGCGTTCGAAACACTGGTCGAAACGATTCGCGAGTACGAATTGCGGGGCGAACTCGAGGTGATTCTGCCGCAGGATCTCGAGCGGGAGTTCCTCTTTTGAGACGGAAGCGGGTGTATTCAGGACGCTATTTGTGAATTGTCACTGATGGTCGATAGCCGGACCGGGAGCCATTTCTCTCTGACTGAACGGTACCTACAGATGCGTACTTTCTGTGAGTTTCAAAACGATCGCTGAATACAATCGCAAGTAGTTTGTAACAGCCATGAAATAACTTTACCATGGTGTCAGACGGGCAACTAAACTCTGTGCAACTAGGCCTCACTGATTTCATTGGCGTCGTTACGAAGCGTCAGACCTACCGAAATCTCCTCTATCTCTTCGTTACGAGCTTCGTCGGCGGCCTCTATTTCGTCGGTATATTTTTCGGGTTCTTCGTTGCGCTTGTTCTCACCCTCGCTCTCGTTGGCATACCCCTCTTTCTCGTTCTGCTCGCTGGAACTCGCGGTGCAGCAGAGCTTGAACGGCGATTGACGAATCGCTTACTCGGAACGGATATCCACTCACCCCCGTCTGGAGTGAATCCGTTCACGTACGGCTGGGTCTCCGCACTTCGGGAGCTTGTCGTCTCTGACACGACGTGGAAAGGAATCGGATTTCTTGCCATCAAAGGTGTAATAGCCTTTTTGCTCCCGCTGTTTGTGTTACTCGCTGGCGTCACCTCGCTTGCGCTGATTCTCTCGCCATTCGGCGAAACTGTCGTCTGGGAACTCTGGACGATTGACACGTGGATCGAGTCGCTGATCGCCGTTCCACTTGGGGTACTGACAGGCCTCGCGACGCTCCACGCTCTTAACGGACTTGCTCGTGTTACTGGATCCATCGCGGAAAGCCTTCTCTGAGACAGAGGCTCTGTTGAAATCTTCGAAGAGATATATTCGTCCTGTAAATTGATGGGGGAATCCCGAGCTGAGGCTACCCTTCAAGGTCCGTGTCAACCAAGAATCGTCAATGTCAGACCACGAGATCACCCTCACCATCGACGGAGATCAAGAGCGGTTGGCGAGTGAGGGACGAACGCGGCTCATCCACATGCTTCAGGAGGAACTCGGCGTTACCGCCCCAAAAGTCGACTGTGAGACCAGCAAGTGTGTGGCCTGTACGGCCGAATTCGACGAAGCGGCCACTGTAGCTGCGGACGGCGTGGATACCGTGAGTGCTGACGAATTTGTACCGGAGGGAGAGAACTGATGTACCAGCCACCGTTCGATTATCGTCACGCCTCAAACGGGTATCGTGTGAGCGTCCTTTCGACCGACACCGAACAGGCAGTTCTGGCGGCCGTCGACGACGCGACGGACGACTCTACTGCCGACAGCTTGGTCGGCCACCGATTTACCGGTCGAAGAGGTACGCACCGATGAGCGACGCGGAATCTTCGGATGCAGAGCAGGGAGTCAAACTGGACGCTGACGACGCCGATGGTGACACAGGTGAGACGTACACAGGGTCTCGAGAAATGCGCCGGGAGGACGCCGCGTTGCTGACCGGCCGTGCCGAGTACACCGACGATCACGAGCCGCCGGGAACGGTCTCCCTCGCGTTCGTCCGGAGCGAGTACGGCCACGCCGACCTGAAAGAAATCGACACGTCCGCCGCCGAGGCGATTGACGGCGTGCTCGGAGCGTACACGTGGAACGATATCGAGGCGTCGCCGTCGCCGGGCCGACTTCCGCTTTCGGGACTCGAAGAGGATATCCCGGCCCATCCGGTGCTCGCGACGGATCGTGTACGGTACCACGGCCAGCCCGTCGCCGCCGTCGTCGCCGAAGACCGGTATCGCGCACGCGACGGTGTCGCGGCAGTCGACATCGAATACAAACCGCTCGAGGCGGTGGTCGACCCACAGGAAGCGGCGACCGATCCGAACGCGCCCCAACTATTCGCGGAAGCGCCGGACAACGTCGCGACAGCCGCCGAGTTGGGTGACGCTGATGCGACCGACGAGGCGTTCGCCGCAGCCGATCGGACCGTGGAGATCGAGCTGACGAACAACCGACTGATCCCCTCTGCGCTCGAGCCACGGGCGGCCGTCGCGGAGTTCGACTCCGACGAGGGATTCACCGTCACGATGACCAGCCAGTCGCCACACGGCCACCGCCGGAAGCTAGCCCACTCGCTCGGCGTTCGCGAAGGAGAGATTCGGGTCGTCTCGCCCCACGTCGGTGGCGGGTTCGGTCACAAGGGACACCACCATCCCGGCGAGGCGATGGCGGCGTGGTGTGCCCGCGAACTCGAGCGGCCGGTCAAGTGGACCGCAACGCGGAGCGAAAACTATCTCGAGGGTGCACACGGGCGCGATCACCGCACCACCGCGACGCTGGCGATCGACGACGACGGAACAATTCGCGGGCTCAGCGCGGAGACGTACGCCAACGTCGGTGGCTACGGGCTCGGCAGCGGCGCAGCGATGCCCGCCAGGTACGGACGACTGCTGTCCAGTCAGTACGCGATCAATGCCATCCACTGTGAGACTCACACCGTCTTCACCAACACGGCGCCGATCCACTCCTACCGCGGTGCCGGCCGTCCCGAGGCGATATACGTCATCGAGCGGCTGGTCGACGTCGCCGCAGACGAACTGGGGATGGATCCCGCCGAACTCCGCCGACGGAACCTCATCCCGTCCGGAGCGTTCCCCTACGAGACGCCTGTCGGGGCGACGTACGACTCGGGCGACTACGAGCCCGCGATGGCGAAAGCACTCGACGCGATCGGGTATGACGACCTTCGCGATCGGTTTGGGACAAATTGGAATCGCTCGAGCGAAGCGATCGAGAACGGAGAGATGGACGACGGCCGGCTTCGCGGCGTCGGGATCGCCAACTACGTCGAGTCCACCGGCGGCGGCTTCGAGAGCGGGCTCGTCCGCGTCCTCCCTGACGGCGACGTGAACGTCTACGCGGGGACTCACTCGCACGGACAGGGCCACGAGACGACCTACGCCCAGCTCGTCGCGGACGCGCTCTCCCTCCCGCTCGATCGGATCCACGTCTCCGAGGGCGACACGGACGCGATCCCCACCGGGACGGGCACCTTCGGGAGCCGGTCGACTATCGTCGGCGGCAACGCGGTCGTCACGAGCGCCGAGACGGTGCTCTCGAAGGCGCGTCGGATCGCCGCCGCCGAACTTGAGGCCGATCCGGAGCGAGTCGCGTACGACGACGGAACGTTTACCGTGTCCGGAACAGACGGTCCCGGAGCGGGCGAATCCGGCGCACGCGGTGACGAAACGGTTTCGTTCGCGGCCGTCGCCGGGACGGCGTACAGTAGGGGGCTTCCCAACGGCCTCGAGCCGGGGCTGGAAGCGACGACGTTCTACGAACTGGACGGAACGGCGTACACCTTCGGCACGCACGCCTGCATCGTCGCCGTCGATCCCGCCACCGGCGACGTGGAACTCGAGCGCTATCTCGCCGTCGACGACTGCGGCGAACGGGTCAACCCGACCATCGTCGAAGGCCAGGTACACGGCGGTGTCGCACAAGGGATCGCACAGGCGCGCTACGAGCAGGTCGCCTACGACGAGGACGGCACGCTCCTGACCGACGCGATGGACAGCTACGGCGTCCCGCGCGCCGCCGACCTTCCGCCAATCGAGACCGACGCGACGGTAACGCCAAGCCCCCTGAACGCACTCGGAGTCAAAGGAATCGGCGAGGCCGGCACCATCGCAGCGCCACCGGCCGTCGTAAACGCCGTGTGTGACGCGCTCGACGTCGTTCACATCGACATGCCGCTTACTGAAGAGCGCGTCTGGCAGGCTGTTTCGGACGAGCGAGGCGATGTGATTGAATAGATGAATGTTGGGAGCGTAAGCGGACGGTGACGCCCGTCAGGGCGTTCGCTGTCCGTCCCCACTCGACCGGTTATTCTCTTCGAGAGAGACAAGTGATACTTCGCTTAATCGGTGTGTACCCTCTCATAAAGCGATTTAGACTAGGTACATCGGCTAGCTGATAGCGTTCCAGATCCGCCGATGGCTTCGCCGTCGCGGTCCACTATTGATGAAATTCTGTTACGATTAACGGCGACTAATCTTGGGCATAGATTGCAAGATATCTATACTCAAAACTACTTCTCGATGTCGCAGTGTTCGGACATCGAGGCACGAATCCAGCTGCTGCGTTTCTGCACCGACTGACCGAGAAACACGTCTATCCAAAACCGATTTTCTCGCTGACAGCTATGTATATCTAACTGCCCTCTTTTGATTAGGATTGAGCGATCAACTCGGCTACGTTGATCGAAACCTGATCGAAAAGTGGTTTCACACCTCGAACGTGAGAGCAGACCGCTCCCATAACTCTTGGTGGACAGCTACGCGAGCGTCAGATAATGCATTGACCATTTTGTACACTGCTATAATACGCCATGACCGAACCAGTCACTCATCTGATAGAAGCCAGCGGAGGTGCTAAATTAGAGAGTGGCCGAAGCGGGCCATCTCCATGAAAGCTAACGATTGGTAGTTATTGTATCAATTCCGAGAGTCGTTCACGAGGGATGGTGGAGAGCGATAGTAACCGTTAGAATTTTTTACTCAGGAGTTGTCGATGACACAGTGGACCATCTCGACGAAATCTCTGTCGAGGAATTACAAGATGCCCTCGACAACGTGGAGGGAAAGAAGCCGACACAACGGCTATTAGCTGCAATAGCGTACAAAAATGGCCTCACACAGACTGAACTAGCCGAATGGTACGGCGTTCAGCGACGGACGATCTATAGCTGGCTCAAGCGACTTGACACCGATGAGTCGCTCGAACTGGCTGTTACTGATGCTCACCGGTCTGGGAGAAAGCGGAAAATCTCAGAAAGCGAGCAAAAAGAATTCGAAGAAGCTGTCCACGAATCTCCTGTGAAAGTTGGATTTGACGCGCAGGCGTGGACGCCGGCGCTCGTCCAGCAGTATCTTAACGAGACATACGAAGTCGACTACTCAATCCCAAGTTGCCGGCGGTTGCTCAAAGAAGCGGGATTGAATTATCAAAAACCACGCCATACAGCCGCTGAGTCCAATTCTGGCGAGCAAGAAACGTTCCGCGATGAACTCAAAAAAAGTGGCGGAAAATGGACGTCACAGTAGTCTGTATCGATCAAACGAAGGAATCTGTCCACGTCAAGCCGCGTGTCGCATGGTTTCGGCGCGGTATGCGGCAGGCTGTTGAACTCTCTGGACAACGCGACTGGACGTGTCTGCTGGGCGATAACGGTAATCGCTATTTCTCTCGAACTAAATCCGGTCGAGGAGTGCTGGCGACAGCTGCAAACGTCTCTCATCAATCGGCTCTTTGATTCACTGAATGAGTTACCAACGGTGCTCGATACCCCTCTTGGTAAACTCTCTGTACCAAAAGTGAGTAACTATTTCTAATTCTGTTATAGCGAAGATAGCCCTCCCGACCGGCGAACCACGTCGGGTTCGATTCCAGTCTCCTCGAGGGGGTCGCAAACAGTCATAACCGAATCCAGAGATGGATCGGGATCGTAGAGTTCGTCCGACGAGATCTTGCTTCCTTCGTCGACGGCTCAAAATTCCTCGAAAACGTTGAGAACGGTGACACCAAGGTCCTTCGGGCCCGCGACGGGGTCCTTGTGAGCAGCGATTTGATGAACTCGACGACCTGCATTCCCTGCTCCTGTTGGGTGTCGGCTGGGACGACGATTCGGTATATGATCGATATAGGGCGTGGAATTTACCTAATTCTACATTCTCTGACTTAGCGGAGCCACCACGGCAGTTTCCGCCGACTCGCTCACCACTAAGCACCCAGTCCGGTATCGGAACCGCTTTTCCAACCCCCGAGAAACGGTACTCTAGTGAACTGGTCGTACAGAAATACGGTCCTCATCCTGTGTACGTCCGCCTTCTTTGCGACGGTTACCGCCCGGCTAGTGATCAGTCCAGTTGTCCCAGATATTGTCGACAGCTTCGGCGTAAGTACGGGGGCCGTGGGTCTCGCGCTGTCGGGGATGTGGGCTGCCTACGCCCTTTCACAGTTTCCCAGCGGCCTGCTTGGGGATCGATACGGCGAACGACGGATCATCGTAACAGCAATCGGGGGCACGGCCGTCGCCAGCGCGTTGCTGGCCCTCTCGCCGACCTACTTCAGCTTTCTGTTGTTTGCTGTCGTCCTGGGTGCGGCAGCCGGTCTCCACTACAGCGTCGCGACGACGCTGCTGACCGGACTGTACGATCGGACCGGACGCGCAATCGGGATTCACGTCACTGGCGCACCGCTGGCCGGGCTCCTTGCTCCGATACTTGCTGCCCTCGCTGCGAGTCGGTACGGCTGGCGCGCAGCGGTGGCCGTCGGCGTTGCTGTCGCGGTCCCCATCGTGATCGTCCTCGTATGGCGTATTCGCCCGACAGAACCTCGACATCCGGATCGACGGATGCGCGATCAGATCGATCCCGGGCTGCTCGCCGAACTGCTCTCCCGCCCCGCCGTCGCGTACACGACCGTTCTCAGTGCGCTGGGTGCTTTCACCTGGCAGGCGACGGCCTCGTTTCTCCCCGCATTTCTTGAGGTTGGCTACGGGCTCTCCCGGACGGACGCAGGGCTCCTGTTTTCATGGTACTTCCTCGTCAACGGTGGCGTCCAGCCGGTAATAGGCGCGCTGTCGGACCGGTACTCGCGAGATGCCGCGGCGGGACTAACGATGACGGCGGGCCTGATCGGCTTCGGCGTGTTGGTCACGGGTAACGGACTGCCGGCGGCGATCGGCGGCGTCACCTGTGTCGGGGTCGCGATGACCTGGGGCGCGCCGCTGCAGTCACGGTTCATGGATGCACTTGATTCGTCGGAGCGCGGACTCGGATTCGGACTCGTCCGGACCGTCTACATGACCCTCGGTGCGACCGGCAGTGTCGCTATTGGTGCCACCGCGGACGTCTTCGGCTGGATGGTCGCGTTTAGCCTCCTCTCGGCGGTAATGGGAGTCGCACTGGTGACGATCGCCGCGAACACCGTTCTCTCGCTGGGGTACTGACCCACATCCAAGGAATCTCGGGCCCGGTTCACCGATATCCGCTACTCGCTCATCCAGTCGCTGGTCTGTGGCTCGCCCTGGTCGGTCGGTGCCTCGAGCAACACCAGTTCGTCGGCGACGATGCCGACGGCCGGCTCGTATCCGGTGCCGAGGTCGTCGTCGAGTATGACGTGGACAAGTGTCTCCGGAATGTCGACCAACCAGGCGCGGATGGCGATGGCGTCGAAGTCGGTCCCGATCGCCAGTGCAGCGTCGGCGTCGGAAAGCAAGTCGGCGGCCGCCGCGACGATTTCGTCCGGAACGCTCGAGACGTAGTCCGATCGTCGTCACCGGCCGACGCGAGCGGGACGTCCATCCCGAAGAAGTTCTTCGAGATACCGACACGGACGGGCCCCTTCGGCGGCGTCTTCGCGACCGCTTCCTCGAGGACTGCGGCGGTGCCCGTTAGCTGCTCGACGAGCAGGTTCGCCTTGACAATGCTGTCATAGGCATCGGATGGCGTCCCATGGATGGCATCGCCGCCGCGGAGTTCTGGCTCGGTCTCGACAGCGAGGTGGATCAGTACCGTACAATCGTGGCGCGCATTCTTCTGGCCGTCCATCGCGTTCATATCGCCCAGGTCAGGAACGACAGCTGTCGCCGCGAGGGAGCCGCTGATTTTTGTATACCCCCACGCCTAATGAGTAACGGCAGTCTCGTGGCGGGCCACAACCAACTGGATGGTCGTTTCGGATAGTGAAACGGTGGTGGTGGAGAGTAGCAACTGTAGTGCCAGACAAACCGCCATCCAATTTCAGTTATACCGGTCAATAACCTCGTTTGGGCCCATATGTTGGTTTACTCCGTTTTGTAAACCGCAATTCTGTGGAAATCCGTTGTCGGATCTGGCAACGCAAAAATTGCTACAGGCACCTACTCGTTTCACCCTCCGAAACACCGGAGTTTTTTGTTGGGTGTCAATAAAGAAAAAAGAGATTGTGTTGACCGAGCACCTCTGAGTCCGGCGTGGCGTCATTTAATTACAAGGGTACGCTTGTAAAGCACTGGTCGGATCTACTCGCCGAGAGTCTTGCTACGGACCGTATTTCTCCGTCTTACCGGCATTCACCGGCCTTTCAACACGAAACGGGCGTCTATTTGATCGTGTGTATTTTGTCGGTCTACAGGTCGCGCTTCAATCAGCTACCGTTGCGATTGAATACGGTAGCACCCACAATGAAGGTTAGCCATTCACACGGTTTCGAGTCGAATTGGCGAAATTGCTGCCGTTCGAGCCACAGTAATTTCTCTCTATGAAACGATCTTAGATATACGTTCCTAAGACGAAACAGACATTTCGAGTTGCAGTATCGGAGTCGATGCCTGGCTACGCCGGGACCGTGTTACTCACCAGTTGACCAGACGGTCGGCGAGTTGGCAGACGGCGAGTCAGTTCTCGGTCCTTTTGAGCGGGCGGCGATCAGATGACTTCGTCGTCCTCGAGGCTCTCGATTTCGTCGTCGGAGTAGCCCAGTTCCCCGAGGACCTCCGCGGAGTGTTGGCCGAGATTCGGCGGTGCGCGTTCGTGGGTGGTCTCGAGGGAGGAGAAGTTCACCGGGTTCGCCGGGGATTTGAGTGTCCCATGTTCGGGGTGTTCCATCTCCGCGATCATGTCCCGCCCCTGGATGTGTGGATCGTTGACCACGTCCTCAACGTCGTTGACGGGCGAACAGGGGACGTCGAACTCGCGAAGGTGGTCGATCCACTCGTCGGTGGTGAGTTCGGCGAAGATCGTATCGAGTCGAGCGTCGAGTTCCTCGCGGTGTTCGATCCGGTCTTTGAACGTCGCGAATCGGTCGTCATCGATCCACTCCTCGTGGTCGAGGGCCCGACAGAGGTTCGGCCAGATGCCTTCGCTGATGACGCCGACGATAATGTAGGAGTCGGCCGTCTCGACCGCCTGATACGGGGTGAGACTAGGGTGTTTCGTTCCCATCCGTTCGGGGACTTCGCCAGAGACGAAGTAGTTGGTGACGTGATAGAGCAGCCACTGAAAGCTGGTGTCGTACAGGGAGAGTTCGATGTGCTGGCCCTCGCCGGTCTGTTCGCGGTGGTACAGCGAGGTCAGAATGGCGTACGTCGCGGTCATCGCGCCGGAGACATCACAGATCGAGACGCCGACTCGAGCTGGCTGATCGCTACTCCCCGTGATACTCATCATCCCGGACTGACCCTGCAGGACGATGTCAAAGGACTTGCGGTCGCTGTAGGGGCTGTCCGAGCCGTAGCCGGAGACATCACAGTAGATGAGGTCATCGTTCAGCGCCGAGAGCGTCTCGTGATCCGCATCGAACTCCTCGGCCTTGCCGGGGCTAAAGTTCTGCATAAAGATGTCGGCCTCCTCGATCAGTTCGTGGAGAACCTCCTGTCCCTCCTCGCTGGTTAGATCCAGAGAGAGACTCCGTTTGTTCCGGTTCAGGCTGACGAAGTACGCCGAGAGTCCCTTGTCGTACTCCGGCTGATACGTCCGGGTCAGATCCCCGTAACCGGGTCGCTCGATCTTGATCACGTCGGCACCGAGGTCACCGAAGGTCTGGGTCGCCATCGGACCGACCAGCGCCTGCGTCGCATCGATAACGGTAATGTCCGCTAACGGTTGCATACATCAATCCTCTGTCCCACCCGAGTATATACGCACCGATACTGTTTCCATGTCGCTACTATCCGAACCGACGGGTTCGTCATACTGCTGGACAGAACGACGTGAAAGTGGTCACATTCCCGGCCCGTCTCTGCGGGCGACGGCCGTAAAACGTGTGCGCTCTGTTGGGCATCCAACCCACTTGATTGCCTAACAGCCGCGGATTCGCGACCGGCGTCGTACTATACTATCCACTGAACGTCAATACACACCTAATCGCACGACTGCTGTACGATTAGTGTGTGAGTCGTTTCAGTTGTTGCGATAATTGATACCTGCCGGTAGCAGTCTCGACCGATCTTTTGCCAACTGGGGACCGATTACCGACACGATCGGCGGTGACACCGGCGACAGACGAGTCATGCGGTCTACCGTTCGTCGGTACCGGCATATCTGGGACCCGGTCGGTGTGCTGGTGCAGAGTTACAACAGTCCGTATCACTGCAGTCAGCATCGACAGGTTCCCGACCGGCGAATAATGTAACCAGTCTAAGGCATGCCAATTGCCGATAATAGTAATATTTATCTATTGGATTCTCCCACCATGTGGTATGACGCCAAGTCAGATCGATAGACGTAGCTTTCTGAAAGTATCGGGCGGTGCCGGTATCGCCGCACTGGCAGGCTGTCTCGGCGGAGATGTCGAGGCGGTTTCGATCGGGATTCCGGGTGGGTCGTCCACGACGGGTCAGTCCGCACAGGCCCTGCAGTCGGTCGTTCAGGATCAGTCCGATAGCATCCGGTTCGACACCGAAGATTCTGGGGGCGACCCGGCGAGCATTCGACTCTTCAATGATGACGAACTCGACGGCTACACGGCTAGCAACTTCATTTCGACAGCCGCGATGAACGACGACGAGCCGTTCGCCGAGGACCCTGTCGACGGAATTGCCTACCAAGGCTTCCAGATCGGCGTCCTCGAACTGCACTGGGTCGCACTCGACGGTTCGGGCGTCGAAACGACCGACGACCTGCTTGACGACGACATCACCGTCTGGATGCTCCCGCCAGGATGGGGACTGCGCCAACTCAGCGATACCGTTCACGAGAGTATCGGCATCCTCGATGAACTCGAGGAGAACGAGGTCGACGCCGACACGAGCGACATCGCCGGCCGCGTCGACGAGGGCGATGTCGACGCACTAATCTCCTACGGGGCGAACGGCGTCAACCTCCCCGGGTGGGCGACCGAGGTCGACGCCCGGGCGGATCTCTACGCAGTCGAACACACTGAAGAGTTCCAGGAGGGCGCGGCAGCTACCGAGGGTGTCAACACCGACACGATCGAAATCTACGGCTACGACCAGGACATGGGCGCCGACGAGGTCTTTACCTGGCAGGAGACGTTCCAGTTCTTCTTCGCAGAGGAAATGTCCGACGATGTTGCCTACGAGGTCGCCGAAATCAGCCACAACCACTGGGAGAGCGCACGCGAAGCACAGGAGGCCTACCTCGACCATTCCGACTTCGCGAACATGGTCGGTGGCTACATGGACGGCGTTCCCATCCACCCCGGCGTCGCCGACTTCCTCGAGGACGAGGGCGAGTGGGACGACTCCTGGGAACGCGGCGAATAACTGACCCAATACCAATCATTACTATTTGACCAGTTATGGACCTGAAACCATCACGACTGGCGGTGACGCTCATGGCGGTCGTCCTGTGGGTTTGGGTGATCTCGTACGCGTGGTTCTCGTGGCTACCGCGTGCGCAGTACACGGTCGCCTTTGTTGGGTTGTCCGTGTTCGTCTACCTGTTCCACGAATATCTCGAACTCGGAGACGACGATAATCGGCTGCTACAGAGCGCAGTTCTCGGAGCGAGCGGCCTCATCACAGCCGTCGCGACCGTCTACATCTACGTGAACTACAGCACCCTCGTCACGACTCGGGTCGGCTACGCCCTGCAACACGAGATCTGGTTGGCCGCCGTCTTTACGGGAGCCATGATCTACCTGACCTACCGGGCGTTCGGGCTTGCGTTCGTCGGCGTGCTCCTCTTTGCCATCTTCTACGGCTACTTCGGGGAGTACTTCCCAGGCGTGTTGGTTCACTCCGGGTTCTCGGGGACCCGTATCCTCAACATCATGGTCCTCGAGGCGAACGGCTTCTTTGGCAACCTCTCACAGATCGTTGCTGCGTGGGTCGCCCTGTTCCTGTTGTATGCAGGACTGCTGAAGTCCTACGGGGCGTTCGATCTTGTCATCCGCGTCGCGTTCAGGGCGGCGACGGTCGTCCGATCGGGTGTCGCTCAGTCGGCAGTCGTCGCGAGTCTCGTCATCGGGTCGATCAACGGCTCGCAGACGGCAAACGCCGCGATGACCGGTTCGTTCACCATCCCGCTAATGAAAAACAGCGGCCTGAAGTCCGAGACGGCTGGCGGCGTCGAATCGGTCGCTTCGACTGGCGGCCAGATCATGCCGCCGGTCATGGGCGCGGCGGCGTTCGTCATGGCCTCGTTGCTCGGGATCCAATACATCGATGTCGTGATCGCCGGACTCATTCCGGCCGCGATCTTTTTCCTGTCGGTTGCCGCAGGTGTCCACTACACGTGGATCGCACAGAGCGGAAAGGCGGAACTCGACGTCAACGACCACATCGACGAGGTCAAGTCGAAACAGCAGCTGATAATCGAAGGCGTGACGTTCGCCGTTCCGCTCGTAATCTTGATCTTCCTGCTCGGTATCCTGCAGTGGACCGTCATGACGTCTGCACTCTATACCGTCATCTCGATGGTCCTGCTCGGCATCGGCGTCCCCGTCACCCAGTCGATCCTGAAACAGGACGAACTGCCGGGGACCGTGTTGAAAACGAAGTTGCTCGAGACGATCGACGGCTTCCGTGAGGGTGCGGTCATCCTTGCACCGATCGTGATCATCATCGCCGCGGTCAACGGGATCGTCGACGTACTGGTCTCGACGGGGGTTCCCGGGATCCTCTCGCTGATCCTCATCGATCTCTCGGGTGGCTCTATGCTGCTGGCCGTCATCATCGCGATGGCCATCTGTATCCTGCTCGGCCTCGGGATGCCAACCGTGGCGGCCTACTCCCTGGTCGCGTTGCTGATCGCACCGGCGCTGATCAACGACTTCGCGATCCCCGAACTCGCAGCCCACTACTTCGTGCTGTACGCGGCGATACTCTCGGGGATCACGCCGCCGATCGCGATAGCAGTCGTGGTGGCTGCCGGAATCGCGGAGGCCAACTTCTGGCGGACGTGCCTCGAGTCGGTGAAACTGGCGGCGCCGCTGTACGTGCTGCCGTTCGCGTTCGTCTACAACCCAGAGATTATCATCGGTGGGTTCACCACGATGACGTTCGTCTCGGGCGGCCTGGCGCTGCTCGGTGCGATCGCTATCATCCACGGCCTGAACTTCTATGAGCGGCCGTTCGGCGCCGGACGCGCGGCCAACGTCGGTATCCGGAGCATCTACTTCGTTCTCGGTGTGGCCATCATGGCCGCGCCGTCGCTGACGATTCGTATCGGCGCGCTCGTTGTCGCGATCGGGCTGTACGCACTGCAGTTGCGTAACCCGCTCGAGGCCGCACCATCCGCGTCCGCCCAGGAAAACTAAGCGGCATCTTCAATCTCGTTTTCCGATTACTCTGCTGTGCGTCTCGTCGGGTCGAGATCCCCCTCACGACCACCAACGGCCGGATGTGATCGGTACGCGACGTTCGACGAGTCGATCGGCGTCCCCTGTCGGACTCGCGGCGGTGGCCAAAAAATAGGTCCAGAGACACGTTCAATCCGATCACGAGGCTTACTCGAGGTAGACGCCGTCGGGGCCGAGTTCCTCATCGGTCGGTGCGCGCGTCTCGGCGACCTCGTCGGCAAACTGCACGTCCCAGCCGGTCGCCTCGCGGATATCGTCCACGATGACATCGGGATGGAGACTCTCAACGATCATCTCGCCGTCGTCGAACGGGCTCTCAGCCGTTCATCGACACCGACGGGTTGATCACCATGTGAAACGAACGCGGTTTCCGTTTCCCTTGCGGGAACCTTTTTATTCGAGCGACCCAATATCAACTCAGTATGCCTCGCAACAATCCCGGGGACGGCAATCGCAAACCTGGTTCTCCGACGATCAAAAGCGTCGAGACCTCGCTCGAAATTGTCGACGAGTTGCAACGGCGTGAGAACGCCCAGGTTACAGAATTGGCCAACGCGACCGGGAAATCCAAGGGTACTGTCCACAAACATCTGATCACGCTCCTGAAACACGATTACGTCGTCAAAGACGGCAACACCTACCGGATCGGGCTTCGATTCCTCGACATCGGCGGCTACGCACTTCACCAGATCGACGGTCTCCAATACATCGAACCGAAAATCGACGAGCTAGCCGAGGTCACCGGCGAAACGGTGCAATTCTCAGTCGAACAGCGAGGCCGTTCCGTCGTTCTCGATCGAAAAGCGGGCAAAAAGGGCGTGTTTAGCCGGGCGCGCATCGGTAAGCGGTTTTATATGCACCAGATCGCCGGCGGCAAAGCCGTTCTGGCGAACCTCCCGGACGAGCGAGTCCGCGATATCATCGACCGACACGGACTGCCCCCTACGACTGACGAGACGATCACCTCTGAAGCTGCTCTGTTCGAGGAACTTAAGGAAGTTCGCGAACGAGGGTACGCGTTCAACATCGACGAGAGTACGCAGGGACTCCGCGCGGTCGGCGTTCCCCTGATGGGTCCGAGCGGAACGGTAATCGGTGCCTTTGCCGTGGCCGGACCGAGCCACCGGATGCGCGGCGAACGCTTCGAGTCCGAAATCCCTGATGTGATCAGGAGCGTTATCAACGAACTCGAGTTGAACCTCGCTCACTCCTGACGGCCGGTGATGATCCCCGTCCCCAGGGAATAGACAGAATAGTGTTAATACCCGGGAAGATTTATATATAAATTTTTATTTTTCTAACCAACAACAGGATATACCGTTTTGAGGCCCCATCCTGGTCAATGGTTGCCGATGAATGAGATGTCTGAGAATCAAGAGCAATTTCGTGATCACAATTCAGAACAGTTGGTAGACACACCGCTTCAGACGCTGAAAGTCGAATAGCTGTTGTCGACCTGAATTCGAGTGCTATCGGTGTACTTCTGACAATATTTGAGTATAATGCCAGAGTTGTCTGAGTTATAACAATAGGACCGTCCCGAGCCGCCGAGCTGATGGACGACGATCACCGGTCTACCCGACTGACGACGAGCCGCTGGGACCAGTGTCAACGTTCGGTCTCAACGGTGTCAACGTTCGGTCTCAACGGTGTCAACGTTCGGTCTCAACGGTGTCAACGTTCGGTCTCAACGAGCCGATCGTCTTCGGCGGTGCCAATACAACCGTATCTGGAGGATGTTTTCATTTCTGGAGTGACCGTCTGGTTCGAGGGAAGCGGAACTCGTACCTACGATTGTCAAACTGAGAATTGTGACAGTCCAAAATATGATAAGTACAGCAACTATGCCGGATTACGCCAACTGCCTCGAGGTCAAGCCCCGTGACATTCGCCTTGAGAACCCTGCAAATCCGCAGCAATTTAGATTCAAGCAGCATCATGCCGTGTCCATATATTGGGATGGCTACTTGTCACCTCCATCAGAATTCTGGCAGTAATCGAACCGTTCGCCGATGTGCCATTCAGCATCGCGTTCCTGTAGTCGCTGAAGCGTGGTCGACATCTCTTTTCGGAAGTGTTTCGCACGCTTGCCACTCCAGAGAATGGGTCTTGTCGGTGTACCGTGCTTAAGACCACAGGTCGTGATCAGCGCAGTCTCACCGATACGTTCTGCGTTTTCCTCGGTGAGGATGGTCGCACGGCACTTCGTGACGGTCACAAAGTGATGTTGAATCGCCTAGACCGTGTGCGACTGACGTAGAGTATTCAGTGGACTGTAGCTCGCAGTTAGTGTAGTCGACCGACGCGATCCACGCCCGTTGAGCAACCCGAAGGTCTGCGATGCATATCAGAACGCAAAACGTTCTAAGGACGTCCCCAGAAGCCGTCAGCTTCTGGTGTGCGAATGAGACGCATATTCCTCTCATCAACGCGGTAAACGGCGGGATTCTCTCGCTGCTTCAAAATAGCGGTGGCATCGATGAAGGTGGGAGCCCCTGCGTTCACGCTGGACGAAAATATCATTCGGCGGTAATTTGGGGTGAGAGAATCGAGAAGAATTGGAGCTGAAAGCATTCAGTCTACGCGGAAAATTTGAACAAGCTACTCTGCGATCGGGTGTGGGTAATCTGCGATCGGTGTGTAAACAGTTTCAGTTGTTACTATGGTACATCCCTGCCTGACTTAAGTCCCCATGAGTACGACATCGCCGTTTCGCATCGGCCTTTTGGAGCTTCGGTGAGATACCAGGAACTGTTTTCTCGAGTTCACTGATACGGATTGCTGTAACGATTTGCCGGCGCAACCGCCGCACGGGTCGCAGTTGCGCCGGAAATGACTTACAGTAAATCGTATGAATCGGAGCGACCGTGATTCCAGAAGAGCGATTAGTACAACCGGATCCCATTTGTTCGAGACCAATGAGAGCGCATCGAGAGCAGCCCGATTGTTTGGTGGTACGATAACGTCATCTTTGCCCATACACCCTACATGGTAGCAATACGATATTCTTGCAACGACTGATTCACAGAAATACAAGGTCGAAGTTGACGACTTCAGTCGTGGATCACTGACACCGGCGAAAGCGTCGGTCGTACTGGTCCACTTTCACTCCGGTTGGATCACCTATATACAGAAAGCCGTAGAATCAACCTACTAACGTAGTGGATACCGGAGTCCACCCTCGCAATACGGACAATCACCTCAATCACCTCGTGGAAAGATCTGTTGCCACATCACCGATCGATACAAGACTACCGCTCTGTTACCGAATCCTCTCCCTCCACATGTCATTCACCCAATATTCTGTGGCATTGTACACCTGCATCTCACACCGCACTCTAAATCCACGGCCAGTGAACACAACTTCTGAACGGGTATCTCGCCATGATTAAACTGAGACAAATATTCGCGCGCAATTCGGAACAGGTCCTGTTCGAATGCCGGCGATGCGGGACGAATGTAGAGCCGGACACCGAGAGATGCCCCGAATGCGATTCGACCGACATTACACGGTACGAACTATGATACGGCGATACGAACTGTGTCGAGGATACCAAAACGGACTATTCGGAGTGACGTGGCGCTAACGAACGGAGAACCGCGGCCTGTCGGGTACATCGGATAGTTCGGGAGTAGCTGCTCGTGTTGTATTCAAGCTACTCGAGTATCCTCTCGAGAGCGTCTCGAAAACTAAAATAAGGCGAGAAGCTATCATACTGCAACGCGAACTGCGGAGTAATGAGTACGGCTGTCGACATCACCCAACAGTACTCGTTTCCGTCACCAATCGACGTGACAGCAGTGCTGGAGCGACTGGGAATCCAGTTCCTGGACGTCAACGAACGTCGCGCGATCGTGATCTTCGACCGCGCCATTCTCAATCTCGAGGCACGGAACGGGAGACTGACTGCTCTCGAGCGGGTAGCGATTACGGTCTACGATATCCCGCTGGACGATGACCGGGAGATCGAAAGCGAAAGCGAGGCCGCAATCGAACTGGTCGAAGACTTCCGTGAGCAATTATCGAGTACCGTGGGCACGAGTACGGAGAACCTCGCGTGAGGAGCGCTGGTGTTGTGAGTATCGCGAACATGCCGAAAAGATATAGTTAGGGATCAAGAACGAACGTAGAGGTCAAGAAAGAACGGCGAGAACGAAGACACCCACACCCCACGTTTCCGTCGTATTGTTGTGAGAGGTGGGGGGGCCGTTTTCTCAGGAGTGGATGGGGCACCCCCCACGTTTCCGTCGTTTCTCCAGGAAAGTGCGGAGGAAAGCACGGTTAGAAAGACGTCAGAAGGACGCTGACGTGCGGTTAGAGTTTATAGACGAATATGGACCCAACGTCAAAGGGCCGTACAGTTAGCGTTGTATAGCTAGATATAGATACTAACACCTCATAGACACTAACACCTAGATTGAAGTGCCTAGGCTGAGAATAGTTCACTAACTTAACTTCGTTAGTTGATACAAGAAGTGTAACTTCGTTGTATCGGTCGAAACAAGGGTGCTACCTCGATATCTACTTCAGTCGGTGATCCGCGGTTGACCGGCGTTCTATTAGGTATCCACCTCTCCGACCCTCGCTTCATCACCCCTCCCCCCTTCTTCGCCGAGTTACGACGGAAACGTGGGGTGTGGGGGTAGGAAAAACAATCCCCCAACACTCCGCTTTAGACTTCTTCTCGGCATACGTCGGAAACTCGGTTGTACTATCAATTCTCTTATCCGACCGCTAGATCCCCTCACTAGCCTATATTATCGATAATTACGTCGGAAATGTGGGGTGGGGCCGTCCGCTAGTTTTATACACCTCCCGCGCACACCGTGTGATACCGAATGACATCAGACTCCTCGTCCAACTCCGTGGACGATCCGCTGTTCGAATCGGGGCATCGGATTTTCTCGAACAAGGATCTCCTGAAAATCGGCCACGTGCCGGAGGCCGACCGGATCGTCGGTCGCGACGAAGAGATCTCGAAATTAGCGAAGCGACTGAACGGGGCCGTTCACGGCTACTCCCCGGAGAACGTGATGATCTACGGAAAGACGGGGACGGGAAAGTCCTTGGTCTCGATGCACGTCTCTCAACGCGCCCGAAACGCCGCACAGGACGGAGTCGCGATCGGAACCGCGTACATCGATTGTGCAGAAGACAACACGGAAACGCAGGCGATCTCTTCTCTAGCCGCGAAGTTGAACGACGAATCAGTCACCGGTATCACCGTTCCACACACCGGTCTGAGCACGTCGAAATATTACAAACTCCTCTGGCAGACGCTCGACGCACAGTTCGACTCCGTCATCATCATCCTCGACGAGATCGATCTGATGAACGACGATAGTCTGTTGATGAAGCTCTCTCGAGCCGAGGAAGCGGGGAAGATCGACTGTAGCATCGGCATCATCGCGATCAGTAACAAGATCCAGTACGTCGATAATACGAACGAACGCGTGAAGAGTAGCTTCCAGCACAAGGAGCTGTTCTTCAAGCCCTACGACGCGAATCAGCTCCGAGAAATCATGCTCAACCGGGCAGACGCATTCCAGGACGGTGTTCTTTCCGACGACGTCGTTCCGCTCTCTGCGGCGTTCGCCGCGCAAGAACACGGTGACGCCCGAAAGGCGATCGATATCCTCCGTCACGCCGGCGAGGTCGCGTATGAGGAGGGCGCCGAGAAAGTTCGGGAAGAACACGTACGACAGGCCCAACAGCACGCCGAAAAGGATCGGTTTCGAGAACTCGTCAACGGTGCACCCACGCAGGCGAAAGCTGCCCTCCTCGCGTTGACCGAACTCAGCGTCAACTCCGACGACGACGCGTTCCTCACCAGCCGCGTCTACGATCAGTACGAACAGATCTGCGAGTATCTTGACATGGATATTCTCTCGGTCCGCCGATTCCGGGACATCTTGAAAGAACAGGCGTTTCTCGGCGTCGTCGAGATCGAGAAGATCAATAAAGGGAGCGCAGGCGGAATCCATCTGCAGAATCGACTTATCGAGGACCCGCAGGTCGTTCGCGAGACCATCCTGGAGGATTCTCGGATGCAGAACTGGAATGCCGAGTAAGGAATTTGATATTTATGCGGGATTCCACGACAGAAGTCCCGGATGAGGCGTAAAGAACCGACAGAAGTTTGATGTGGGTCATGCGGAAACGACGGAAACCTGGGGAGGGGTGTACGGAAACGACGGAAACGAGGGGTGTCGAAGTGAACGACGGAACTGAGGGGTCCGATGACGGTATCGGCAAACCGGTGCCCATTCGTATCCGTGGATACCCGTACGTCGGAAACGAGGGGTGCGTCCAAACTATCGTGAAGTCAACGTACGTCAGAAACGACGGAAATGCGGGGTGGGGCGTGCGGAAACGACGGAAACGAGGGGGGTCAAAACGTCGACGGGAACACGGGGGTCACAGCTGGTGGACTATAGCTATCGCTCGACTCTTTTCAAAAAAATGTTGTGCTCGAGATTCGTGCCATCTCCGTCGACGATGGCGTTGTCTATTCCTGACTACCGTTGTGTTAGTCGAGATCGACGTACTGACTCTCCCAATCTCGGCGGGCTTCGAGCTCTCGCGTTCCGCGACGGGTAACCGAGTAGACGTTGGTCCGTCGGTCCTTGGTGCCCTTCTCGACGAGACCCTTGTCGACGAGCGTATCTAGATTCGGGTAGAGACGGCCGTGATGGATCTCTTTCTCGTAGTAATCCTCGAGTTCTTCTTTGATCGCCAGTCCGTGTGGATCATCCTGTCCGGCAATGACGTACAACAGGTCTCGCTGAAACCCTGTAAGATCGTACATATGGTATCATGCTCGCTCCTATTATATAAAATACCAGTTACGTTCACGTCGCGGAAAACCGACAAGAATATTTCACATCGGCTTTCAGGCACGCTCGGACAGATTCGAACGGGTCGGAATCAGCCACGACAGTGGTGTGCAGTCCGATCTCGTTACAACGTTTCGCCTACGGCATCGGTTCACGCATCGATCCGATGTCCGCAGATCTCGTCCGCAGAACCGCTGACAGGAAACGAGTTCTTCGCCTGTCGAAGACGTTACAAACCTCACGCCACCCGCTCACGTAGTTCCGCCTTCGAGAGCGGATCGATCGCTACGCGCTCGTCATCCGCAGTGTAGAAGATCGAGATCGTTACCTCTCGATTGCTGAACCACTCCTCGAGAACGTGGTAGTAGACGCTGAGCTGGACGCGATACTCCGATTCGGCGCGACGGCTACGATCCGTTTTGAAGTCGATGATCTCGGCCGTCTCGTCGGTCAGATGCACCAGATCGACGATCCCCGACAGCGTGACTCGTTCGCCGCCGACCTCGAGCGGCAGATACGCTCGTTCTTCGACCGTAAGCTCTCCCGACAGCCCATCGAGAAACGATGCGACGTGTCTCTCGTCGTCACTGTCGGGTGTCACGTTCCTCCCGAGGACGTAGTCCTCGGCAAACTCGTGAACTCGGGAACCGAAGTCCATCCCTCTCCCCCCTCCACCGCCACCCGATTCGTAGACGCTGTCGTCCATGAGCGAGTGCGGCGAATACCCCGTTGGTCCGTCGGGCTGTGGGATATCGACGCTGAGTCGCGTTTGGCTCGTCTCGACTCCGTCCACCGTCGAGACGGCCGGTTCGAGCGATTCGATCTCGACCGGTAACGCCTCGAGGAACGAGTTCGGTTCTGTTCCCGCGCCGAACAGGAGGTGATCCTTCGCTCGAGTCATCGCGACGTAGAGAAGTCGGCGCTCCTCGTCGTACTCCGTCGGCTGGCAGTTCCGCAGAACGTCGGTGCGCCAGTTGTCGTAGACGTGTGGCTTACCGTGCGCGTCGGCATAGCATTTCTTCTGACGAATTCCGGTGATCTCCGAGTAGGTGATCGACCCGCCACGGCCGCCGGAGGGCGGGAACGCACCGCTGTTCATGTTTCCGAGAATCACGATGGGATGCTCGAGGCCCTTGACGGAGTGAATCGTCTGGACGGTGACCGCGTCGATACCAGCCGGGGCCTGTACCTCTTGGGTGTAGCCGTTCTCGATTCCGCGTTCGACGATCCGGATCAGATCTCCCCGCGTCATCGTGGTCGTGCTGTGGATCGACTGGATCGTCGTGAGGACCACGTCGGCCGTCGCTCCATCGTAGCCGTAGCGGTCAAACACGCGCCGACCGACTGCGGTGTGGGTCTCGAGTGCCGATAGTTCGGATCGGAACGACTCCATCTCCTCGGGATACGCCTCGTGCTCGAGGATGTGATCGATCTCGTCGAGCGTGTAGCCAGCACGCTCCAGCACGACCGCCCACCCCCGCTCGGCCGTCGAGCCGTCCTCGAGAATTCGCAACCAGGCCAGCAGTAGTTTCGCCTGGTCGGTTCGGAAGAGTTCGATCCCCCCTTCGTAGGCTATCGGGAACTCGTACGCCTCCGCAGTGGCCAACAGTTCGCGACCGAAATCACGGGTTCGCGTGAGCACGGCGATGTCGTCGTACGTGGGAGTTCGAAGTTCGCCCTCGTCCTCGACGGCGTACTCGTCGTTGCCGACGACGTCCTGTATCTTCGTGAGGATCGCCTCGTGTTCCTCGGCATGGTGAAACGCCTCGATTCGCGAGTGATCGCGGTCGGTGTTCGAGAACAGTGAGACGACTCGCTCCAGAATCGCCTCTCGGTCGATCGACTCGCGACTGGTTCCGGGTGCCACGAGCGCGTGCTCGGAGAAGTCGAGAATCGACTGCGTCGACCGATAGTTCCGCTCGAGTTCGATCGTCGTGACGGGTTCGAGTGGGAACGACACCCGCTCGGCGTCGTCGTTCAGTTCCGCGGCGAAACGTTCGAGCCGCGACTCGAACTCGGTGATGTTCTCGATCTCGGCGTCCTGGAACGAGTAGATGCTCTGTTTCCAGTCGCCGACGACGCAGAGATTGCCCGTCCCCGAGAGGAGCAGGGCGAGCTTGAACTGGATCTCGCTCGAGTCCTGGAACTCGTCGATCATCACGTACTCGGACGCCAGCGACTCCCGGAGCGCGCCGTCCTCACAGCACAGCACGAACGCAAACAGCTGCAGGAACGAGAAGTTTAGATAGTTTCGCGAGAGTGCGAACTCGAGGTAGCCGAAGTAGACATCGTGGACGAACTCGATGAGGTGGTCGCGGTCCTCGACGAAGGCCCGTTCGGCGACGTCCTCGGGGACGGTCTTCGAGCCGTACTCGCCTCGCAGTTCGTTCCGGTCGGGTGCCTCCGGAAGATAGCACTTGTTCGATCCGTATCGGCCGAGACTCGAACGGAGTTTCGACTGCTTCGACCCGTCGTTTCGCGGCTGATTCAGTTCGTCGAACGCCGCCTCGAACGCGTCGAAGTCCCCCTCGAGGTCATCTTTGGAGTCGCGATACCACCCGTCGGCCGTCGGAAAGATCCCCTTCGACGCGAGGGTGTTGACGAGATCGAGTAGCTCCGTCGGCTCGGAAAGACAGCGAAGCAGGTTGGCGTACTCGTCGTGGTCGTCGCTGAACCGATCGACGAACTCGCGGAAGTGCTCTCGTTCGATGGTCTCGTTCTCGAGGACCCGCGTTGAGCCGGTGATCGAATCGTCGATACCGAGATAGGTGGGTGCGTGGAAGCCGTGCTGATCCAGAATGTCGTTACACAGGCTGTGAAACGTTTGAATCGGAGCGTCGTGTAGCGCCCGCATGTCGTAGTCGCAGTTGGCGACGATGCGATCTTTCATCTCCGTCGCCGCATTGCGCGTGAACGTGATCAGCAACACGTCGTCGGGTTCGACGTCGTCCTGGGCGACGATGTTCGCGTACCGTCGGGTCACCGTGAACGTCTTCCCGGTCCCGGCGCCGGCGTCGACGAGGCAGAGGCCGTCCGTCCGATCGATGAGTTCTTGTTGGCTCTCGTTCGGCGATGTCATCGACTCACCTCCGCACCCTCGTTTCCTTCAGACGGTTCGGTTCGTTCGGGATCTTCGGTTTCAAGAGCCTCTTCGGTGACTACCGGCGGCGAATCCTCTCTCGAGCGGTCTCGAGCCGACCGCGGCTCGGTCAACAGCAGATCGCGGTTGTCCACGTAGCGGTAGTTCGGCTCGCCCGCACGGCCGTCGATCGGGAATCGGCTCTCGCCGCGTCGATAGCGGTTCAACGCCGCGAGTTGGTCGTCGACGAAGCGTTCGAACTCGTCGAGGTCTGCCACGAAGTAGCCCTCCGTTCGGTAGCCACACAGGTGTCTGAATGCCTGCAGACACCCGTTTTTGACGTATTTGTAGTCGCCGACGTCGTCGACCATCCGTTCAACGAGCGCCTCGCCGAACGGTGAATCTGCCATCTCGTCTGCATCCCGTGTTCGGGGAACGTCGTGGGCGTCGAACGCCGTCAGATACGCTTCGTAGCTGCTCTTCGAGAACGTCTTGTTGCAGTCGTTTGCGGCGTCTTCTCGGAGTTCGTCGAAGACGGCGCGGGATTGCACGAACTCGTCGAACGCGACGGGGTTGTACGTCACCGTCGTCAGGCAGTCCTCGAGGGAGGCGTCTCCGGCGACGACGTCGTCGATCGTCTCGAGGAAGTGAAAGAACGTGAACTCGAGGCGCTCGTCGGGCCGCTGGCGTCGCCAGTAGGCGAGATAACACAGCGCCTGAAAATTCGGCTTGTCGCTCGGCTCGTCGATCGAGGCGTGTTTCGTCACCCGCGAGGCGGAGTTCTTGTTCCCGCTCTTGAAATCGACCAGTGTCGTCGGCGACTGGATCATGTCGATCTTCCCCTTGAGTCGGATCTCCTCGTCCTCGAACCAGCGTTCGGTCACCGGCGAGTCAACCGCTCGATCGAAGTACTCGGCGAAGAAGTTCGTTCCCCGGCCGCTCGAGGGAGTCAGGAACGTCGGCTCCGACGGGGGGTTTTCCTCGAGATACTCGCGAATCGTCTCGAGACCGATTCGGTATCGCGTTCGCCGCGTTGGGAGGTCGACGCGCCGGTGGAACGCGCGGGTTTCCTCGATCATGACGTCGACGACCTCCGAAATGCGCTCGTCGTCGACGAATTCCGGATGGTTGACGACGAACTCGGCGAAGTCGTGGAAGAGATTCCCTTCGGCGAAGTAGTCCCTGTCCGCAGTCTCGACGAGTCGCCCGAAGAAGTAGTCTCGCGGGGAGTTTGCGTACGCGTTAAGACTGGACTGGCTGATCGTCCCGACATGTTCGGGTTCGACCGCATCGCTCAGCGGCTCCGTCCCGAACCCGTCACCGGTCGTCCGCCTCGCCCGCGTATGGCGGATCGACTCGAGATCGCTGAATCGCTCGAACTCGTCCTCGAGCAGCGCTTCGAAGTACAGACACGGCGTGACAGGCGAGCCACCGGCGGTATCCTGCACGAGATAATACTGCTCGACGCCGCTCTGCAGGAGCGACTGAAAACCGTCGATGTTTCGGTCGTACTCCTCGTCGCGGTCGACCCACGGCCGCTTCGGCGAGTCGTGCGTCCAGCTTTCGTCGAGCCCCAGATAGAAGACGACCGGTCGGTCGACGAACGAGGCCGATTTCGCGTCGGCCAGCAGGACGCCCTCGTTCTCCCGGTCGATCGGCACCTCGTAGGTCTCGAGATAGAAGGCGAGCCGATCGGTCGCCGCTGCAGTGATCGGCTCCTCGAGGAGACCCAACGCCTGGAGTTCATCGCGGAACGCCTCGAGCGTCCGTCCCGTCCGGTCTTCGTACGCGCACAGCGCGTCCGCGAACGTGAGCGAGTCCGCTCGAGCGATAAACTCGCGGAGCCAGTCGGTTTCGGGATCGTCGATCTCGGCGAGACGCTTCTCGTCGTGTTCGACGGGTACCGTCGCCCCGAGACACGACAGTAACGGTTTCACGGACCGAACACGAGTGTCGGAGCCGGCGGTCGTACAGCGAAGCAGTTGCACGAACGCCCGATGATCCCGGTCGTCCGTGAAGCCCGGACCGCCGTAGTACGGAATATCGGCAGCTTCGAGGGCTGATTCGACGAGCGGCGAGTACTCGCTGCTCCCGTCGAGAACGATCCCGATCTCCTCGGCGTTGTCGTGCGTAACGGTGTCGAGAACGGCGTCGACGATCGCCGCGGACGACTCGAAGATTCGAAACGGCGATATCTCGAAGGCGTCCCCGGTGAACCGGTCGATCGAGTCGTACTCGTCGGGGAGAATCGATCGCTCGAGGTTCGTCAGTTGGCGTTCGCCGACGACCGCGACCGACTCGGCTGTCCGGTCGTCGATCCGGTACTCCGTCAGGAGACGCGAGGACGTTTGCAGCGAGTCGACGATTTCGACGACGGCTCTGGTCGCCGGCGTCTCGAACGTCTCGTACTCGAGGATCGCGTCGGCGCTTCCCCGATACTCCCAGCACTGAAGCACGTTCCCGACCGTATAGGAGGTTTCCTTCCAGCGCAGATCTGTTTCGTCGATCACCTCGAGAAATGCGGTCCGGTCCTCTGCGGTCTCCCGCCGTCGTGTCGCGAGTCGTCGCGGCGTGATCGCAAACGGGCCGAAGTGTGGTCGCTCGAGACGACGATTGAGCGCGTCCGCGAGCGGCGAATCGGGGACGACCACGAGGTCGTATGCGGCGACCTCGCGATACAGTCGATCGATAGATTTCGACTGTGTGACTGTCATACGAACTTGCTCGGATCCAATGACAAGAAGATTGTGTATCAACCCGTCTGGTAGATTCGCAGTCCGCTCGGCGAACAGGTCGTTACTCGCCTCCGGTGGTTTCGTCGTCCTCGAGCGGTCGCAGCGCCTGGCGGATCGCAGCAACCCGCTCGTCTCGCCGTCCCGTGATCTCGTCTGGATCGTGATCGTACTCGAAGAACCCGGCACCGGCTTCGATCCCCGTCCGCCCCTCGTCGATCCGCCGATCGTACAGCGGATTCGCCTCGTCCCGATCCGTGAGGTCCGGATAGATGTCGTTCGCACTCGTCTGAAACAGCTCTAATCCGGCAATGTCGACGGTCTCGAGCGGTCCGATTGCGGCGGTCCGGGTCGCGTATCCATCACGAATCGCGCGGTTGACGTCCTCGGCGGACGCGATGCCCTCTTCGACGATGTGGAGACACTCTCGGATGACGGCGTGTTGGACTCGGTTCCAGACGAATCCCGGAACGTCGCGGTCGACGGTGACTGGATCGCGGTCGACGGTTTCGAGAAACGCTCGGAGCCGGTCGACCGTTCGATCGCTCGTCTCTGCGCCGGCGATGACCTCGACCGGACGAAGGAGATACGGCGGATACCACCAGTGACAGCCGATGATGCGGTCCGCTGCCTCCGGGGCCCCGGCGGCGATTTTCGTGATCGGCAATCCGGACGTGTTCGAGGCCAGCACTGCGTTCGAATCGGCCTCATCAGCGAGCGCCCCGAATAGCTCCTGTTTGGCCTCCAGATCCTCCGAAATCGTCTCGAGAACGATATCGACGTCTTCGACTGCGGCCGCACGGTCGGTCGTATAGGTCACGTCCGTCTCGACCGCCGCCGGATCGATCTCCGCGAGATCTCGTTCGGCGAGGAAGGCTGCGGCGGACTGGGCTCGGTCTTGTGCTCGCTCGAGATTCGAGTCGCGGTGGTCGACGAGGGTGACGTGGTGCCCGGATCGGAGAAACTGGACGACGAAGCCGGTTCCCATCGAACCGGCACCGATGATCGTGACCGTTTTGGGGGGTTCCATGGCTGTCACTCTGTCCCAATCAATAAAAGTTCACGGTGGGACATGCGGCAGTGTTTGACGTGAGGTGGTGGGTAGTAACGGTATCTGACTCGTAATGGAGTTTCGGCTCATATTCAGCTTGAAATCTCCCTCAGGGTGTTGAAAATATACACTTAATATACTGTATATCTATCTGAAGTATTCCTCTCCAAACGGACCCGATCAGCGGAACGCCCACTACTATACTCAACTTTGTTCGAATAACTGCCATTCTCACTGGATCAAGTCCGATCAATCATCGAATAATTCGTCTGCTGTGCTCTGACTTAGTAATCGTTATCACGGTGGGTGCCAGTTTGTAAATCATATATGAGTACGGAGCAGTCAACTGGACTGAACGACAACGACAAATCTATCACGGGGTTCGTGATGATCTCGCACGCTGTCGTCCACACGTACGAGCTCTCGATTCCGATCTTGATGGTCATTTGGCTCGCTGATTTCGGTCTGAGTACGGCGATTCTCGGGACGGCCGTCGCGGTCGGGTACGGGTTGTACGGTATCGGTGCCCTCCCGGCCGGGGTGCTCGTCGACAAGTTCGGGTCTCGAGAACTGGTCTTGGTCTGTCTCGCTGGTATGGGCGGCTCGTTCCTCCTCTTGAGCGCGGCTCAGGGAATCGTCACGATCACGATTGCTATCTGCGTCTGGGGAATCGCAGCGAGCGTCTACCATCCGGCGGGACTGTCCCTGATCTCGACGGGCGTCGAACAGCGCGGCACCGGCTTCGCCTATCACGGGATGGCTGGGAACTTCGGCATCGCGTTCGGTCCGCTGCTAACCGCAGTGCTACTGTTGTTCTTCGACTGGCGTTACGTCACCGCCCTCCTAGTCGTTCCGGCCGTCATCGCTATCCTCTACGCGATGTCTGCTAGCTTCGACGAAACGGCCGCCGTACAGACGAAAACTGACGGCGGCGAGCCGACGGACGACGAGTCGATGTCGTTGTCGAAGTTCGTCACGGACAGTCGAGCGCTGTTTACGCTCGGGTTCAGTATCGCAATCGTCGTCGTCATGATGAACGGGCTCTTCTATCGAGGGACGCTGACGTTCCTTCCGGACGTCCTGAGCGACTTCGTTCCGAACGTCGCCGACCAACTCCAACTGTTCGATCCGGACAGTCCGATGGCCGAAGAGTTCAATCCGGCGTCCTACCTCTACGCCGGATTGCTGATGATCGGGATGGGCGGCCAGTACGTCGGCGGCAAGCTGACCGACCGAATCCGCACCGAAACCGGTCTCGCGGTCATCTTCGGCTCACTGGCCGTCGTCGCAGTCCTGTTCGTTCCGGCGGCCCAGGCCGGCGTCGTGCCGCTGCTCATCATCAGCGCACTGCTCGGATTTCTCCTGTTCTCGCTACAGCCGATGTATCAGGCGACGATCGCCGAGTACAGTCCTCCTGGCGATCGCGGGCTCTCGTACGGCTACACCTACCTCGGCGTCTTCGGCGTCGGTGCCACCGGTGCGGCCATCGCCGGCTACCTCCTCTCGGTCGTTACCGTCGGAATGACGTTCGTCGCGCTCGCAGTGTTCCCCGCGACGGGTGCCGTGCTGGCGATTCTGCTCTCGCGAACCGGCGATCGACGAGCGTAATCTGCCGAATAATTTTCTCAGATCTCCGAGGTCGAAACGTACTCGAAGGACGTGTCGATGCGCTCAAACCGGTCCGCGGCGAACGGCTCGATCGGAAATCCTGCGTCTGTACCGGTCAGTCGCTGGCGCACCGTTGGCCCCACTACGGGCGATGTCATGATCCCCAGCCCGTTGAATCCGGTCGCCACGAGTACCCCCGTCGGCGCGTTCTCGGGTGCATCGACGATCGGGCGCGTGTCCGGTGACGCGGCGTCGATCCCCGCCCAGCCGTTGACGAACCCGGCATCGCCGAAGCCGTCGATGAATTCGGGGACGGAATCCGCGATCTCGAGCCGAAACGACTCGTCCGCGTCTTTCGAGGCCGAAGCCGGAGTCTCGAGCGGGTGATGCCCGCCGCCGACCAACAAATCACCGTTGTGTTCCGGGCGGAAGTAGAGATGTTCGCTCTTGATACGGCCGAGTGGGAACTGCTCTGTGAGCGGTTCGTCGGGTTCGAGGACGATGACCTGCGTCCGATACGGCCGAATCGGAACGTCGACGCCGTCCGGCAACAGGTCCCGGGTACGCCAGCCGGCGGCGATCACGACGGCGTCCGCGTCGACGCGACCCATATCTGTTTCGACACTGACGACCGTTCCGTTCTCGACGTCGATATCCGTCACCTCGCTATCGAGTCGGAACTCGGCGCCGCGATCCTCCGCTGCCGACTGCAGAGCAGTTGCATAGGTGTACGGATCGACCCATCCGGTGTCCTCGTACAGAACCGCACCAGCGAACTCGTCGAAGTCGAACTCGGAATATCGCTCGGTCACCTCCTCAGTCCCGAGGAAGCTGACCGGGAACCCTTCGTCGGCGAGCCGTTGGGCGAGGGCTCGAGCGTCCGCGACTTCGTCGTCCGTCATAACGTCGATCCGATCACGCCTCGTAAATTCGAATCCGTGGGTGCCGTCGAACTCCCGAAAAAACGCGTTCGCGTGGCGTGCGATGTCCGGAACGTCGCTGTAGAACAGTGTTGGCGCGACGATCCCAGCGGAAAGGCCGGTCGCCTCAGCAGCCACCCCGGTCCGGTCGATAACTGTCACCTCGTGGTCTGCGGCGAGATTTCTGGCAGTGTGGCAGCCAGCGATGCCAGCGCCGACGATTACGACGTGCTCGAGTTCCCCGTCAGTCGTGCTCATGGAACATGATTATTCGAACGGCTACATACGCGTTTCGTCGGTCGAAAAGTATCGTCTCACGACCATTTGTCCGTCCTCCCGACGCTCCCACTGCCACCTTCGCTATCGGGAACACGACTGCCTACCGGTCGCCCTGACCTGCCCAACGGTCACCCACCGAACCGACGGTCCGACCATTTATCGGGGTGTGTGCGGTTATCGCTAGCATGTATTCCCGGACAGCAGTGACTGCTACGGGCCGGATGAACGCCTCGCCCCGAATCATCGACGCATTCGCGATCGAATCGAACCGCAGCCGTGGGACCCCAATCTCGCACGGGGAATCGTGACGATGGCGAAACGAGTCGGCATCGTCGGCGGCGGTGTGTACGGACTCTCGATCGCGTACTACTTGAGCGAGTTCGGCGACGACGATCTCGAGATCACGGCCTTCGAACGCGGTGCCCTCGCGAGCGAGACGACCGGCTACTCGGCCGGGATCGTTCGTCACCACTATACGAATCGGGTGCAGATCGAGACGGCGATTCGCGGCCGGGAACTGCTCGAGGGGTTCGAATCGGTCGCCGGCGGCGACGGCGGCTTCCGACAGAATGGCTATCTCGTCCTTACCGACGCCGATGGCGTAGACGAGTTCCGAGCGCTGGTCGACCGACAGCGACGCGCCGGCCTCGAGGTCGACCTCGTGGAGGCGACCGACCTCGAGTCGTTTCTCCCCGGAATCGATCCGGCGGGTGTCGCACTCGGCGCGTACGAGCCCCAGGCAGGCTTCGCCGACCCATATCTCGTCGCAACCGACTACGCGACTGGCGCTCGCGAGAACGGGGTCGAAATCCGCACCGCGACTCCGGTTACGGATCTTGTTACGGATGGAACGGCGGTAACAGCGGTCGAGACGTCCGAGGGGCGTGAGCCCGTCGACATCGTGGTCAACGCCGCGGGACCGTGGGGCCGGGAGATCGCGTCGATGGCCGGCGTCGACGTGCCGCTCGAGTGGTACGAGTCGAAAGTCGCCGTCCTGCGCGGCGACGAACCGTACGGCGTCGAAACCCCGACGCTCTCCGATCACTCGGAGTCGCCGGATATGTATCTCAAGCCCGAACCCGGCGGCGACGTCCTCGTCGGGGGGATCGATCGCCCGCCCGTCGATCGAGCGGCGGGTCTCCAGGGCGTCGACGAGTCGTTCCTCCGGGCGGTCGGCGACCGACTCGACTCTCGCCTTCCGACGTTCGCCGACGCGGCGGTCGTCGACTCCTGGTCAGGCGTGATCTCAGTGACGCCGGACTCTCACCAGATCGTCGGCGTTCCAACCGGCGTCGACAACCTCTACAACGCGCTCGGCGGCAGCGGCCACGGGTTCAAGGAGGCGCCGGCGTTCGGCGAGTCGATCGCGCTGTCAATTCTGGGTGAGGACCCGCGAATCGACCTCGAGGCGTACCGTCTCGAGCGCTTCGCGGACGGGGACGCGCTCTCGGGTGTGAGCGAGAAGTCCTATGGGGGCGACGAGTAGCCTCGTACACGGATTCCACTACATTCTTGACCCTCTCGCGTGAGTCGCAACTGAGACTGCCGGACTCGAGTGCCCCATCGACCGTGGCGTCGAGTCCGAGGGTCACCTCACCCGAACGATGATTCGCTGGCGCTACCGAGACACCGTCCTCGCACTCTGTACCCTCGCCTTTTTCGTGACCATGTTCGGCCGGCTGGCGATCAGCCCGGTCGTCCCGGCGATCACCGACGAGTTCGGCGTCTCGAACGCGGTCATCGGAGCGTCCCTGACGGGAATGTGGCTCGCGTACGGACTGGCGCAGTTCCCGAGCGGTGTGCTCGGTGATCGATACGGCGAACGGGGTATCATCCTCGTCGCACTCGGCGGGACTGCGGTCGCGTGTCTGCTCATCGCCGTCGCACCGCTGTTCTCGCTGTTCGTCCTCGCGACGGTGGTACTCGGCGCCGTCGCGGGGTTACACTACAGCGTCGCGACGACGCTGCTGTCGCGAATCCACGACAACGTCGGGATCGCGATCGGCATCCACAACTCCGGAGCGACCGTCGCGGGACTGATCGCCCCCGTCGCCGTCGCCTGGGTCGGCGTCACGTACGGCTGGCGGCCGGCCGTCGCCGTCACCGCCGCCGTCGGGATCCCGGCGTTCGTCCTCTTCGCCCTGTCGGTTCGACCGACCGAACCCCGCCGATCCGATCTGCCGCTGCGCGAACGCTTCAAACTCCGGTCGCTGCTCGAACTCCTCTCGCGTCCGGTGATCGCGTTCACCCTGTTCGTCGCCATCGTCGGCGAGTTCGTCTGGCAGGGGTCGGCCTCGTTCCTGCCGGTCTTTCTCATTGAGCACCGTGGCTACTCGACGACGGTCGCGGCGACGGGGTTCTCCGCGTACTTCGTCGCGCAGGGGATCGCACAGGTCGGCGTCGGTGCGGCCTCCGATCGGTTCGGCCGCGACCGAGCGACGGCCAGCTGTCTGCTCGTCGGTGCCGTCGGCCTCGTCGTACTCGTTTCCGGTCCCGGACTCGTCGGTGCCGCACTCGGCGTGATCCTCCTCGGAATCGGGATGAGCTTCGAGGCCGCGCTGTTACCGCGGTTCCTCGAGGAGTTAGGCGCCGCCGAGCGCGGTGCCGGGTTCGGACTCGTCCGGACCGTCTACGTCATTACGGCGTCGCTCGGCTCGGTCGTCGTTGGACTCGTCGCTGACCTCTTCGGTTGGGGCGTCTCGTTTGCCTTCCTCGCGGGGCTGTTGACCCTCGCGGTCGCCGCGTTCGTTGTGAACTGGACGCTGGGACTCGATCTGTAACTGTGGAACTCGGTCCTGATTCGCCGAGGCCCACTCGGTTCCGCCCGTTCTCGAGTGGAACTCCCTCGCAAACACCTAGACGTATTACGGACCGGACTGTACGGTGCGTTACCATATGACAGCAGCTCGCAAAGCAGCCGTAGCGGGAGTCGGACTGCTCCCGAACGGAACGTACTCGCTCACGGAACGGGAACTGGCGGTGGACGTCATCCACGAGGCGCTCGAGGACGCCGCCGTGTCGCTGGCGGACGTCGACGGGCTCTACATGCCCTCGCCGCGACCGTGGACGGAACAGAAGTTCTTCTCGACGAATCTGTTACACCTGCTCGGGCTCGAGGTCGATCGGACGATCGAGGTCTCGACCGGCGGAACCAGCGGCGGGAAAGCGTTTCAGACGGCCGTTTCGGACGTCCGAAGCGGCGCGGTTGACACCGCTCTCGTGTTCGCGGTCGAACGTAACTCGACGATCGACACGACCGGTCCGTACTTCGATTACATTCTCAGCACCTTCGATGCCGAGTTCGAGTCACCGATCGGAATGTCGATCCCGGGTGTCTACGCCCAGAGCATGCAGCGGTACTGCCACGAGTACGACGTCGACCGCGAGGACCTCGCCGAAATCGTCGTCAAGAATCGCGACAACGCGGCGGCCGATCCCGACACGCTCTTCGACGACTCCGTGACCCGGGAGGCGGTCCTCGGCTCGCGTCCGATCGCCGACCCCATCAGGATGTACGAGTGTCCGGCTCCCTGTGATGGCGGCGCGGCGTTGGTCGTGACGAGCGCAGACGCCAGCGGAGACGGCGACGGAGACGATGCCAGCGAGACGAGTAGCGAAACTGAGGAAACGGTCGAAGTAGCCGGATTGGGGAGCCACCACGCCGCAAGCCACCAGCTGATGACCCGCGATGAGTCGATCACCGAACTCCCGGCCGTCCGAAAGGCGGCGCGGGAGGCGAGCCAGGACGCGGGTCATGCTCCCGACGAGATCGACGTCTACGAGCCGTATGCCCCATTCCCTCACATCGAGGCGATCATCACCGAAGAGTTGGGACTGGTCGACCGAGGTGCGGGCCTCGAGGCCTGCCTCGACGGGCGAACTGCGGCCGATGGCGAGTTTCCGATCAGTCCGTCGGGCGGCTGTCTCGGTCGCGGCCATCCGCCGATGGTGACGCCACTGTACAACTACGTGGAAGCGGTTCGACAGCTCAGGGGAACCGCATCGACGCCGGTTTCGAACGCGGACCACGTCCTGACGACCTCGGAGCACGGCCACGTCAACGGAGCGACCGCGACGGTCTTCGCGAGGGGTGAGTGACGATGCGCGAGACGCCTTACACCGAGCGATTCTGGGAGGCGCTCTCCGACGGCCGGTTCCTGATCCACGCCTGCGAGGACTGCGAGGAGCGGTTCTTCCCGCCAGCACCGGTCTGTCCGAGCTGTCACTCACGGTCCGTCGAGTGGGTCGAGTCGAACGGGACCGGAGAACTCTACTCGTTCACCCGACAGCACGCGACGGCCGACGGCTTTCCCGACGAGATCGTCGCGGGCGTCGTCGAACTCGACGAGGGGCCGCGGCTACTGACCGCGATCGACGAGGCGTACGCGGATCTTGCACTCGGCGATCGCGTACGCGTCGAACCGTGCGAGTACACACACGACTACGATCGGGGTCGCCACGCTGAGCAGCCGTTCTTCGCGGCGACGACGATCGATGGCGACGAGTGACGCCCGTCGCCGTTGCAGGTCCGCTGAATCTCACTGTCTGCCCTTCTCCACTGGGCAGCCGAACGGAATCCTCGCGAATCGCCGTCGTCACCTGCAGTAAAGCTTTGTCCTCGGCGGGGAAACCACGCCTCTATGTCACACGAAACGAGCCGACAGTCAGACGAGGTGCACCGATCGTGAGCGAGCCGGACCCCGAAACTGCCCTCAAGCGCCACGACGAGACGTTTTTCGCGGATCTCGAGGCGCTGCTGGCCCAGCCCTCGATCAGCGCGACCGGCGACGGGATAGCCGAGTGTTCGTCGATGGTCAAGGACCTGTGTCTCGAGTACGGCTGCGACGAGGCGGAGATCGTCGAGACTCCGGGTCGGCCGGCCGTCGTCGCACACGCGAGAGCGGACCGTGGTGATGAATCCGACGGGACCACCGCCAACGGCGAGAGCAGGCCGACCGTTCTGCTCTACGGCCACTACGATGTCCAGCCGGCGACGCCGTCGGAGTGGACCTCGCCGCCGTTCGATCCAACCGTCCGGGACGGTCCCGACGGCGAGCAACGACTCTACGCCCGCGGCGCGGGCGACAACAAGGGCCAGTGGTTCGCACACCTCTGTGCGATTCGGGCGCTGCGCGAGACGACCGGGCTACCGGCCGACGTCGTCCTCCTGATCGAAGGGGAAGAGGAGAGCGGGAGCGAGAATCTCGAGTGGCTCGTCCGCGAGCACAGCGACGAGTTCGACTCGGACGTCGCCATCGTCGCCGACGGACCGATCGACTCGTCGGGTCGGCCGCACGTCCTCCTCGGCGCGCGCGGATTGCTGTACGTCGACATCGAGGCTCGAGGGGCGAATCGAGACCTGCACTCCGGGAATTTCGGCGGTCCCGTACCCAACCCGGCGACTGCGATCGCAACCCTCTTGGCGTCACTGACGGACGAGGACGGACGCAGTACGCTCGCGGGGTTCTACGACGACGTCCGACCCCTGACCGAGCGAGACCGGGAGGTCCTCGACGCGATCCCGGTCGACGAGGAAGACATCCTGTCGGACCTCGGTCTTGACGCCCTCGCGACCGATCCCGACGAGGGATACGTCGAGCGGTTGCTCACCCGCCCGAACCTGAACGTGGCGGGACTCGACGCGGGGTATCACGGCGAGGGAATGAAGACCGTTCTCCCGTCTCGAGCGCGCGCGAAAATCGACTACCGACTGGTCGCAGATCAGGATCCCGACGCCGTCTACGACGCGCTCGAGCGACACGCCCGGGAGCACGCGCCGGCGGGAATCGATGTCGAACTCAGCCGCGTCGCGGCGATGGCGCCACAGCGGACGTCGGCGGACAGCCCGGTCGTCGAGCCGGCGATGCGGGCGGTCCGCAACGGCTGGGACACTGACCCGATCCTGAAACCCGCACTGGGCGGCTCGGTGCCGACGTACGTCTTCGCCGACGCCCTCGACGTTCCGTGTCTCGTGATTCCGTACGCAAACGAAGACGAGAACAACCACGCACCGGACGAAAACATCAAGCTCTCCTGCGTTCGCGCCGGGGCGCGAACGACGGTAGCACTCCTCTCGGAACTCGCCGACGCGGACCTCGAGTCGGTATCGACGCACTCCTGAGACGGGAGAACTCGGTTCGTCAACGGTGGCGAATTTTTGGACTCCGTTCCATACTATTCTTGAATTTTCGGACAATAATGTTTTTGCCCCCGTCTATCCACACCCTTCGTATGGACGGACAGCAATCGCCAGATCTCGATCAGTTCACTTCGCGCCGATCGACCGTGTACGCACCGAACGGAATCGTCGCGACTAGCCAACCGCTCGCCGCCGAAGCCGGAGCGGCGATCCTTCGCGAAGGCGGTAACGCGTTCGACGCAGCGGTATCGACCGCTGCAGCCCTGAACGTCGTCGAACCGACCAGCACCGGGCTCGGCGGCGACGTCTTCGCGCTCTACAAGACCGCCGACGGCGAGGTTGGCGCGCTTCGAAGCTGCGGCGGCGCGCCTGGCAATGCGACGCTCGAGCGCGTTCGCGACCGGATCGCCGCCGATCAGGGCGTCGAACCCGACGCGGCGGAGATGCCAACCTACGGTCCGTACACAATCACCGTTCCGGGAACCGCTCGCGGCTGGGAACGCACCGTCGAGGATCTCGGCACGCTCTCTCTCGAGCGAGTGCTCGAGCCGGCGATCGAGTACGCGACCGAGGGGTTCCCAGTCTCGGAGATCATCGCCAATCAGTGGGCGGAGGCGTCGTCGGTGCTCCGAGACGACAACGCTCGCGACGCGTATCTGCCGGACGGTCGCGCACCCGAGGTCGGCGAACACGTCCGTCTCCCGGCGCTCGGCGAGACGATGCGACGGATCGCCGAGGACGGGGCCGACGTCTTCTACGAGGGCGAGATCGCCGAGGAGATCGTGTCGGCGGTCCAATCGCGCGACGGCTTCCTGACGCTCGAGGATCTGGCGTCGTTCGAACCGGAGTACGTCGACCCGATCAGTACGACCTACGGCGGCGCCGAAATATTCCAGTTGCCGCCGAACAACCAGGGAATCGTCGCGCTCGAGGCCCTGAACATCGCCGAGGCGCTCGGCGCGGGCGATCACCCGCCTGACTCGCCGGAACGAATCCACCTCGCGGTCGAAGCAGCGAAACGCGCGCTGACCGACGGGCTCTTTCACGTCACCGATTCCGACTTCGAGGACGTCCCGGAGCTCGGCTCCAAGGCGTACGCGGCCGAGCGAGCCGATGAAATCGGGGCCGAAGCGACGCAGGATGTCGATATCGGACACCCGAGCGCAAACGGGAGCGCCGAGGACGCCGACACCGTGCTCCTGACCGTCGCCGACGAGGAGGGGAACGTCGTCTCGTACATCAACTCCCGCTTCAAGGACTTCGGCAGCGGCGTCGTCGCGGGCGATACCGGCGTCGCCCTGCAGAACCGCGGCAGTTCGTTCTCGCTGGACCCGGATCATCCGAATCGGATCGAGCCCGGGAAGCGACCGTTCCACACCCTCATCCCCGGACTGGCGCGGTTCGACGACTCCGACTGGGCCGCATTCGGCGTCATGGGTGGCTACATGCAACCGCAGGGGCATCTTCAGGTTCTCCTGAACCTTCTCGAGGATGGGATGTCGCTGCAGGAGGCGATGGATTACCCTCGATGGCGCTATCAGGTCGACGGCCAGCTCGCCGTCGAAGGACGCTACGACGGGACCGTGCTGACGAAACTCGCCCGACGCGGTCACGAGGTGCGGGTCCGACCGCCGGGACACTTCGGCGGCAGTCAGATCGCCCGCAACGACGACGGGACGCTCTCGGGTGCCACCGATCCGCGTAAAGACGGCTCAGTCGTCGGATTCTGACTGCCCTATCGGCAAAACGGCGGGAGCGCAGTTTACCGCGTCACCCGGTCTGTGGGTCTCGAGACGAATTTTGCAGTACCTATCGCTCCCGTCGCTCGAGGTGGTGACGACCGATTCAAGTCTACTCCGACCAGTTTTCCTCGATCTCGTCGTACGGCGGCGACGGCGGCCACTCGTCGGCGACCCAGGCGTAGTCGATGGTCAGTTCGTCCCCGATCAGAAACACCGCCGGACGGGGCTCCGACACTCCCGACATCCCGTCGAGATCGTGAACGACGCCGTAGCGTTCCGCGACGCCGTTTCCGGGATCGGAGTAGAGCGAGTGCTCGAGACCCCGGTGCTCGATGAACCGCTGGTGGTCGAACGGTTGTGAGATCCCGACGCCGACGACCGTCAGCTTGTCTCCCCATCCTCGTTCCTGAATCTCTTTCCACCAGTACACCGACTTTCCACCCCAGTTCAGCGGATAGAACACCAGCAACACGCATCCATCTCTCGCAATCAGATCGGATAACGACGTATCCTCCCAGTACTCCTCGGACACGAGCGGACGGATGAAATCCGGCGCTTCATCTCCTTCAGTCGGATGATCTGACGGAGCAAACTCGACCAGATCGAACCCGTCCGAAGTCGATTCCTCGTCCGTGACTCCGTTGCCGTACGTCCGATCGAGGTACTCGAGGATGTGGCCGCTCTCGGGCATCGTCACCCCGTGTTCGTGATCCACCACGACGGGCACCGATCGCGTCCCCGACGCGCGCGCGACCGCGTCTCGGCGACTGTGTTCACCCGCGACGAATCGGGAGCGATACGGAACGTCGTATCGCTCGAGCCGCCGGACGACGAGTTCGCAGTAGGGACAGCCGTGGAGTCGGTACAGCGTCATCGTCGCGTCGTCACCGTGTGGATTGATGTCTGTGGACATTCGGAGCTACGGTTCGTTCGGGTCGGGTCGTCTAAAACGTCACTGCCGAAATGAACCGCAATCAGGCGTGCTGATCGGTCGGACTCTCCGAAAGCGGACCCGTTAGCTAATAAGCGTGGGTATAGATACCACAGAACGAGTATGGCAATTGAGCAAATAGATGATGAACTCGAGACCGCGGCGAAAACGATCCCCCACTGGTACTCGGCGGACGACGACGTTCCGACGCTCGTCGACGGTGACGGTGTCGAGGTGTTCGACGCCGACGGAACGGCCTATCTGGACTTTCAATCCCAGCTGTACTGCGTCAACGCGGGCCACAGCAACCAACGGATTATCGATGCGATCGCGGACCAACTGGCCCGAATTCCGTACGTCTCCTCCGGAAAGCACAACGACACCCGAAACGAGCTCGTCACGCGACTGCTCGAGGTCGCGCCGGAATCGATGTCGCAGACGCTCTTTTCGATTTCGGGAAGCGAAGCGAACGAAGCGGCGGTGATGCTCGCACGGGAGTACGCCGACGCGCCGAAGGTACTCACCAGGTGGCGGTCCTACCACGGGTCGACCTACGGAACGGCCAGTCTGACGGGCGACACCGATACGCGTGCCTTCGTCGAATCGCGCGCTGCGATGACGGGAAGCGAGAAGTTCCTGCCGCCGATTCCAGCGGCGTTCGATGCGGAATCGCCCGAAGAACTCGCCGAACAGGCGGCAAACCACCTCGAGTTCGTCATCCGCAACGAGGGACCCGACTCGATCGCCGCGATCCTTACCGAAATCGTCGCGGGGTCGAGCGGCGGCTTCACCGCGCCGCCGGGCTATTTCGACCGCGTCCGCGAACTCTGCGACGAGTACGATATCCTGATGATCGCGGACGAAGTGATCACCGGCTTCGGTCGAACCGGCGAGTGGTTCGGTGCCCAGAGCGAGGGCGTACAACCCGACCTGATGACGTTCGCGAAGGGGGTCACGAGTTCGTACGTCCCGCTGGCGGGCGTGATGATGAACGAGGAAATCGCCGACTACGTCGTGGAAGAGGGGTTCGATATCGGCCAGACGTTCGCTGGTCATCCGGTCGGGTGTGCTGCTGGACTGGCCGCGATGGACGTCTACGAGGACGAACTGATCGAGAACACGCGATCGGTTTCGCCCCACCTCGAGTCCCGACTCGGCGCACTGGAGGACCGATTCGATGTCGTCTCGTCGGTTCACGGCCGCGGCCTCCTCTGGGGCGTCGAGTTCGCCGATTCCGAGACGGGCGAGCCGTTCGTGGATCCGCGGGTGAGCGACGCCGACAATCCGGTCAAAACGGTACTTTCGGCGGCCGGCGAAAACGGTGCGATATTCGGCATGGGTCGCCCCGGTATCCAGCTCCTCGTCTCACCGCCGCTCTGTGTGACCGAAACCGAGATCGACGAGGCGGTCGACATCCTCGAGAACGCGATCGAAACCGCGTTCTAGACCCCCGAATCAATCGCTTCGACCTACTGCTGAGGGCGCACGACGAGCTTTCCGACCATCTCCCGAGATTGCATGTCGGCCATCATCCGTGCCGTGTTTGAAAGCGGGTACTCCCTGGCGATGACCGGGTCCAATCGCCCACGTTCGACGAAGTCGACGAGTTTCTCGAGATCGACCTGCGTTCCGAGCGTGCTTCCGAAGAGACGCTTGTGACCGAAGTACAGATTTCGAGCGTCGAATTCGGGGAACTGACCCGCTGTCCGTCCGCAGACGACCATCGCCCCGTTCGTTCGCAACACCTCGAGTCCGACGCGGGTAAACGGTCCGCCGAGGTGGTTGATCGTCACGTCGACGTCACCGATCGCGGCGACCGCTGTGCGCATCTCGTCGGGGTCGCCGGTGTGAATCGGGTGATCGAGGCCGAGCGACTCGACCGTGCGGAGTTTCGCTTCGTCGGTCGACGTCCCGATGGTTTCGGCACCCAGAATCGTCGCAAGCTGAATCGCTGCCACGCCGACGCCGCCGGTCGCACCCGGAACGAAGACGAGATCCCCGGCCGTCGTTCCGGCGCGCTCGAGCATCCTGAACGCGGTTACGTACGCGATCGGAAGCGCCGCAGCGTCGACGATGTCGACGGATTCAGGGAGTTCGACGAGTCTGTTCGCGTCGACGACTGCTAGTTCGGCGAACGCGCCGTCGTAGCTGCTGTAGTTCTCGCACATGTTCTCGGGACCCTCGCGACAGAACCGGCAGGTCCCGCAGGTCTCGAGCGGACAGAGGACGACGCGGTCTCCCTCAGAGACGCCCGAAACGTCGGCGGCCGTCTCCTCGACGATACCCGCCAGATCGCCGCCGGGTACGAACGGGAGGTCATCGGCGGTGAGCCGGTCATCGTCCTCGAGTTTCCAGAGGTCGCGGTGGTTGAGTGCGGCGGCTTCGACGCGAACGATCGCTTCGCCGGGACCCGGGCTCGGCGTTGACCGGTCCTGGATTTCGACTTCGGGGGGCGTCTCGTGACTGGTGAGTGCGGCGACGCGCATAGTGTAGACTGAGACCACACCTCGTACCATCTTACCTCCTGCGTTCTCACCAAATGATCACAGCGTTGCAGTCGTCTCGAGAGCAGTACGGACGTCTCAATCGAGCCCTCTCGTCCTCACGCGAGTTTCTTACTCACGTCTTCCGTAGCTGATTACCGAACCGGTGGACGCCGATCGGATTGTCGGTGTCGCCGTCGGTCGCAAAATCCGCCAGCACCTCACCGACGACGCTGGCGAATTTGAACCCGTGGCCGGTGAATCCCGCGGCGATCGAGACGTGGGGATACTCCGGGTGCGTATCGAGATAGAAGTGGCCGTCGAGCGAGCGAGTCACGATGCAGGTTGTGAGGCGCAGCGTCGGCCCAGACGCGGCGGGAAAGTGGTTTTCGGGGAGCCGTCTGAGTCGTTTTTCGTCCTCGAGCGTCGCCTCGTCGTTCCAGTCGTCCGGATCGATGGAGTCGGCTCCGGAGGGCGTGTAGCCGAACTTGAACCCGGGCCGTTCGGCCACCGGAAAGCCGTAGAACTCTCCCTCGGGAACGTCGACGTTGAATACCGGAAACGTATCCGGCGTGAACTTCGCGGGCTCCGTCGGCTGAAGCCAGGCCATTACCCGTCGCTGCGGCGAGAGCGCGTTCTCGAGCAGCGGCATGTGTTTGCCCGCCCACGCGCCGGCGGTAACGACGAGGCGGTCCGCCTCGTACGTCTCGCGATTCGTCCGAACCTCGACGCCCCGTTCTCGAGGCGTCCACCCGAGCACCCGCTCGCGAGCGTGGACGGTTCCGCCGTGTTCGTGAGCGAGATTCACGTGCGTCGAGATGGCCCGCTCACAGGCGAGAAAGCCGCCGTTCGGCTGATAGACGCATCTGTGGTCGTCGGGAAGCTCGTAGCCCGGAAATCGCTCCCGAAGCTCCTCTCCTGACAGTACCTCGTGCGGTAGGTCGTTCGACGCACAGGATTCGATCGCGGCCGAAACGTGCGCTGCGTCGGCAGGGCCGGCGCGGATCGATCCCGTTTCCGTGAGGAGACGCTCGCCCGATTCGGCCTCGAGGTCGCGCCAAAGCGTCCGCGCTCGCTCGGCGAGCGGAACGTACGACGGATGTTCGGGCTGTGTCAGCCGGAAGATTCGGGTATCTCCGTGGGAGGATCCCCGTCCGTGCGGAACGTCGTACTGCTCGATTCCCAGCACATCGACGCCTCGCTTGGCCAGGTGGTAGACGGCCGAACTCCCCATCCCACCGACGCCGAGGACGATTACGTCGTACGAATCTCGCGTCATCGATACGACCATTGGTGTGTGGTAGCAAAGCCTTTGATCTTCCGTCGCCGAAATCGGCCGCTGAGTGTCAGCCGTTTTTGGTTGCGTCGTGAATCGTCGCGTGTAGTCACTGAGACCAGGAAAAACGGCGGTGAGTGAGTGACAAATGAGACGATCAGTCCTCGCGATGTCTGCGGTGGACATCGATCGGCTATCTCGTTGTGACGGTACTTCGCGTGAGACAGGGGGAACCGCGGCCCGATTCAGTCGTCGAGTGTCTCGAGTCGATTTTCGACCGACCCTCGAGTTTAGCTTTAAGATGATGGGCCCGGTAGGTCCGGTATGGAACAACGGGAGCTTGCGAGTCTTGCCATCCTCGGTATCTTGGCCGAGAAAGAGCGTGCAACAGTCAAAACTGTCCACGAGAAACTTCGCCACAATTTCGGTCGCTACTGGGGTGCGAGCACCGGAATACTCGTTCCGACGGTCAACCAGCTCAACGACGACGGGTACGTCAAAACGACCGATAGCACCACACAAGCCGCGACGTACAAAATCACCGACGAAGGTCGTAACCACCTACAATCGTTGCTCACGAAGCCGATCGAAGACGTCTCTCACCCCTCTTTCCGGGCCCACCTGATGATGAAACTGGGCTTTCTCCACCATCTCTCGATCGACGGCCAACAGGCGGAAATTCGGGCCCTGAAAGATCAACTGAAGACCGCTCGTGAGGAACTGCGGACGATCGACGCCGCTCACGAGTCGGAAGTCGACGACCGAGAGCGAGTCGGGTACCGACAGGAACTCATCGACCTCCGGGTCCGAATCCTCGATACGTTCCTCGAGTGGCTCGACGCTATCGAACCATCACAGCCGCTCGAGCAGTGAGGTGACGATGTCGTGGTCGGCCGATGATCTCGACACCCGAGCGCTAACACTGGAGAGCCCCGTCAGGCGTAGTATTCGTTCACGTATTCTGTGCTGTCCTCGCTCTCGCAAATCGACTCGCCGCGTGCGGTATCGACCAGGGAGGAACCTAATCCGCTCCACCGAACTCGAGCAATTCGGCGAACACCTGTGCGTACCGCTGGCCGAGGACGTCAGTAACCGAGATCCAGGAGCCAGTTGACGGCCAGCGCGACGGCGACGAGGAGCAAGAGGGCCATGAGCATCCCGAACGACGCCGCCCAGCCGAAAACGTCCGCAAACAGCCCGACTGCGACGGAGCCAAAGGAGCCGACGATGAGGTACACCGTCCGGACGAGTCCGAAGCCGGCGCCTCGCTCTTCGTCGGTCATGTTGTCCATGAACCGCGGCTCCACGGCGACGGCCCAGCTCAATCCGTTACCGATCAGTATGAGGCCGCCGGCGACACCGAGGACCCCGGGGACCGCGACGAACAGCCCTAACCCCGCTGCACTGGTGACCATGCAACCGAAGGTCGTCACGTCGCGACCGAAGCGGTCCGAAATCGCACCGATGCCGGGCTTGACGATCGACTGGATGACGAAGTACGCGGAGAAGACGATGCCGGCGAGCGTCGCCGACTGACCGCGATGCTCGACGAGGAACGTCGGGAGGAACGATGCCGTCCCTTGCCAGACGAACGCGCCGACCGACGCGATAGCGACGGTGAACACGATCTCCGGCTTGCTGAGGATGTTCGTGACCTCCTCGAATTGAAACCGCTGTCGGAGCGGTTGCTTGGGCCGATGGGGTTCGACGGGGTGAATTCGCCAGACGAACAGCGCGAATATCGGGGCGGCGACGATCGCTCCGAACGCGACGGCCGGCCGCCAGCCGTACTGGATGCTGATCCAGGCCGCGGCGATCGGAGCAACCAGTCCCGCCGCCGACGAGCCGATCGTGTGGACGCCGATTGCGAACCCCAGATTATCGTACGTCCGATCGAGAAGCGTCGTCGCTGCGCTGTAGTGGAGTCCGGCGACTGCGCCGAGCACGACCATGGAGAGCACGAACACGGCGTAAACCGGGGAGAGTGCCAGCAGCAGGCTCATCACGGTCGTACCTCCTATCGACACCAGAATAATCGATCGCTCTCCGTACCGATCGGCGAGAATCCCACTCGGAAACTGCATGATCGCGTAGGACAACCACATCCCGGTCAGTGCGATCCCGATGACGGTGTTTCCGATCTGAAAATCGTCGGTGATGGCGGGCACGACGGGGCTGATCGCGAGGCGTGCGACCATCGTCGCAAAGAACGCGAGTGTACACAGCGTGAGTACCGTGTATTTGTACTGCCATCTCATCGTTCCTCACGCATCGACGCGGTCATGAACGGCTACTCACAACGGGCCCCAATCAGTGTGAATTTTCCGGCAAACGACACCGTTCTCGGCGACGACCGAGCGCCACGGCCTCAGTAGGATTTCGGGAGCCCGAGGACGTGTTCGGCGATGTAGTTTTTGACCATCTCGTTCGATATCGGTGCGATGACGTTGATCATCGTCTCGCGCCAGTAGCGCTCGACGTCGTACTCGCTCGCGTAGCCCATCCCGCCGTGTGCGCGGATCGCGCGTTCGCAGGCTTCGAGCGAATCCTCGCTGGCCCGGAGTTTGACGGCGTTTGCCTCAGCCCCACAGTCGCGGTCGGTGTCGTAGAGCCACGCCGCTTTCCGGATCATGAGTTCGTCCTGCTCGAGCTTCGCCCACGAATCCGCGAGCGGATGCTGGACCGCTTGATACGAGCCGATGGGGTTGCCGAAGACGACTCGCTCCCCGGCGTACGCGGCTGCTTTTTCGATCGCGGCTTGCCCGACGCCGACCGCGTTCGAGGCGATCGCGATCCGTTCGGTGTTGGCGAACCGAAGGAGATACCGGAACCCGCTCCCCTCCTCACCGATCCGGTCGGCGGCGGGGATGCGAACGTCGTTGAACCAGACCTCGTTCGAGTCCGATGCACCCCGTCCCGCTTTCGGGATTTCAGAGACTTCGACGCCGTCCATGTCCCGGCTAAACTCGGTGAAAAAGAGCGTGAGCCCGCCGAAGCGGTCGGATTCCGCTCGAGGTTCGGTCCGAGTAAGCAGCATGATCACGTCCGCCTCCTGGGCCTTCGAGGTCCAGATTTTCTGTCCGTTGATCACGTACTCGTCGCCCTCGCGCTCGGCGACCGTCTCGATTCGAGAGGTGTCCGTCCCGGCGTTCGGTTCGGTCACGCCCGTACAGACCTGTACCGACCCGTCGGCGATATCCGGCAGGTAGCGTTCCTTGTGCTCCTCGTCGGCGAACGCGACGAGCGGTTCGGTGCTGAATGTGTGGTGGGCGGTGATCGACGTGCCCGCCATTCCGGCACCCGATCGGGCGATCTCCTGCTGGACCAGTGACGCCTCCTGAACGCCGTAACCCTGCCCGCCGTAGGACTCGGGGATCGTAATTCCGCACCAGCCGCCATCGGCGAACGCCTCGAAGAACGCGGTCGGATACTCGTGTTTCAGGTCTTTCTCGCGCCAGTACTCGTCGCCGAACTCGTCGCAGAGATCGCGTACCTGTGATCGGATCAGCCGCTGTTCGTCGGACAGCTCGAAGTCCATGACCGGTATTTCCCCCATGCTGGCTAAACAGTTTCCCCCGTGCCGGACGCCCAGCCTCGGGACTCGTCGACCGCTCTCGGACTCAGACGACCCGGTTGGTGAGGTCTTCGCCCCGTCTGCTCCGTTCGACGTTCTCGCGGACGATACCGCCCACGTCGCGGACGTAATCGCGGGTGTATGCCGCCGCGTGCGGGGTGACGATGACCTCGTCCAGCTCCCACAGCGGGGACGTCTCGGGTAATGGCTCGGTCTCGAACACGTCGAGTGCTGCGCCCGCAAGGTCGCCGGCCTCGAGGGCGTCGATCAACGCTCGTTCGTCGACGACTGCGCCGCGGGCGACGTTGACGAAGTACGCGTCCGATCGCATGGCGTCGAACTCCGAGGCGGCGAACAGGCCGCGGGTGGCCTCGGTCAACGGCACGGTGACGATAACGAAGTCGGCCGTTGCGATGGGTTCGTGGAGGGCTTCGATGGCGTACATCTCGTCGAACTCGGGGAGGGGGTCGTCGGACCGCCGGACGCCAACCGTTTCGACGCCGAGCGAGCCGAGGACGTCGGCGACGCCGCGGCCGAGCGTCCCCGTGCCGACGACGCAGGCGGTGGTACCCGGCAGCGTGAACGCCTCGTCCCACGCCGGTCGCTCCCAGCGCCGCTCCGTCGCGCTCGCGATCTGGTCGTGGAGCCGACGAGCGAACGCGAGCAGGTAGCCCGCGACGGTTTCGCCGACCGTTCGCCCGTGGATTCCGGTGCTGTTGGTGAGTGCGACGCCCTCCTCGGCGAGCGCCTCGAGCGGGAATCGATCGACGCCCGCCTGCGTCGAGTGGATCCAGTCGACCTCGAACAGCGCGTCGAAGTGGTTTCGCGTGACGACCGCGTCACAGTCGGCGATTCCCGCCTCGTCGACTACGGAGACGTCGACCGGGAGGTCGGAGAGGAATGCCGCGAGTTCCGACGGCGGAAAGATGGCTTCGACGGATTCCTGAACGCCGAGTCGCTCGAGTTTGCCAGTCATACTCCCCCGGAGGTGTAGTCGTCGTATCAATCTTCGCACGGAGTAGTGGTACAGGGGACAGTGTAGAAGATTCTCCCGCGGCGGTCGACGCGCAACCGGGTGGGTGTGTCGTCAGTTGTCCGTCACCATTCGTGCGGCCGCTTGGAATCGGGAAGACACTCAGTCCGGTTTCGTTCGTATTGGTTCGACGTAGCTCGGATCTCGCCGCACCTCGTTCAGCCGTAGCAGAATATTTATCATTAGTACCAGAGTACCACTCTCCTGTGGGAAACAACCCTTTCGAGAGCCTCTCCGACCTCAGGAACGGAGTGGCCGACCTCTGGAGCGGCGGCCGCGGGAGGATACTCACCGCAGTCGCCGCCGGTTGGTTTCTCTCCATCGGCGTTCGGATGATCTATCCCGTAATGCTGCCCTATCTCAGGACCGCTTACGGGCTCGACCTGACGACCGCCGGCCTCCTGCTAACGGTGTTGTTCCTCGCCTACGCGCTGGGCCAGTTTCCGGGCGGGGTGCTCGCGGACCGGTTCGGAGAGCGGTTCACGCTCACGGCGAGCGCGGTGATCTCCGCGGTAACGTTGACGCTCGTTGTCACCGCCAACTCCTCGATTGTTCTCTTCGCCGCTACGGCGCTGTTCGGGTTCGGAACGGCGCTGTACGCGGTCGGGCGATACACCGTCCTGCCGCGACTGTACACGGACCGCCTCGGCGCTGCGAACGGCGTGACGGCCGCCTCGCAGGACGCCGGACAGTCGCTTCTGCCGCCGGTCGGCAGCGTGATCGCGGCGACGTTTCTGTGGCAGCTCGGATTCGGTTTCGCGATTCCGTTGTTCCTGCTCGCAGCCGTCGCCCTTTGGGCCGTCGTTCCGCCCCGTTCGTCGAGCGCTTCGGACGGCGACTCCGGGTTTAGCCGCGACGATTTTCACGTTCTCACGTCGGTGTTCCGCCAGCCGTCGGTCGTGTACGCGACGGCGGTGTTGATCCTCGGACTCTTCGTCTGGCAGGCGTTTACGAGCTTCTATCCGACGTACCTGGTCGAAATAAAGGGACTCTCGACGACGGTCGCCAGCTTTCTCTTCGGGATCTTCTTTGCACTCGGCATTCTTATCAAACCACTTGCAGGCGGCGCGTACGATCGATTCGGCATCCGCCGCTCGCTCACGATCGTCGCGAGCGGACCGACGATCGGCCTCGTCGCGCTCCCGTACGTCGACGCCCTCTGGATCCTTATCGTGGTCACCGCTCTCGTGAGCACCCTGCTCGGCTTCGCGACGGTCGTCGAACCGTCGTTGCTCCACTCTCTCCCCGAGGAAATCCGCGGGACGGGGTTCGGAATCCTTCGATCCGTCGGCTTCACGATCGGTGCGACCAGTCCGGTGCTGTTCGGTGCCGCGGCCGATCGAGGATTTTTCGACGAGATGTTTATTGCTCTGGCCGTGTTCGCCGCCGGCATGATTCTCCTGGCGTTTCGGATCCCCGAGAACTAACGGTCGGGGAGTCGGTGAGATGCTACGAACTTGAGAAGACCGCGTCGCGTTCGTGAAACCGCTCGATTTCGTCGTCGGAGTACGACAGGGCCTCGAGAATGTGATCGGTGTGTTCGCCCTTCTTCGGCGGTCGCGAGGAGAACTGCCCGTCGTGAATGTTCGAACTGAAGCGGAACGGAAGTGATGCTGCCAGGACCTGTTCGTCGACCTCCGGATTGTAGCTGTCGACGATCATCGACCGAGCCTCGACGTGCTCGTCGTTCTCCACGAGATCTCGGACCGTCTGGACGGCCCCCGCCGGGACCCCCGCATCGAGTAGTTTTCGCTCGAGCTCCGCGGACGTGAATTCCGTGAACTCCGGAATGAGTTCGTCCCGGAGCGCTTCCCGGTGGTCCATGCGGTCGTCGATCGTCTGGAACCGGTCCTCCTCGAGCAGATCGCCTCGGTCGAGAACCGTACAGAGCCGCTCGTACATCGCCTCCGAGAGCGCCGCGACGTAGATGTGTCCATCGGCCGTCGGGAAGACCCCGTTCGGCGCGCTGCCGATTCCCTTGCCGCCTGCGCGTTCGGGGAGCGATCCCGACTGGTCGTAGTTCGTGATCCAGTAGGACATCCAGGAGATCGCGACGTCGAACAGCGAGATGTCGATGTGAGTCCCGTCCCCCCCGCGGTCGCGGTGGCGCACGGCGGCGAGAATCGCGAACGCGGCGTTCGCACCCGTCCCGCAGTCGATGAGGCTCGCCCGGATTCGGACCGGCGGCCGATCGCTGTAACCGGTGGTCGCCATGAGCCCCGAGACGGCCTGAATGCAGGGATCGTAGCCGGGATACGACTGATACGGGCCGGTTCGGCCGAAGCCCGACAACGAACAGTAGATGACGTCCTCGTTTCTCGTCGTGACCGACTCGTAGTCGAGATCGTACTTCTCTAAGACGCCGGGCCGAAAGCTCTCCACGATCACGTCGGCTTCGTCGACGAGTTCCGTGACGATCGAGAGCCCTCCGTCGGTTTTCATATCGACACACAGGCTCTGCTTGCCGTGGTTGAACGGGGTGAACATATTTCCGTTCATCAGGTTCCGAAACGAGTCCCCCGACGGCGGTTCGACCTTCAGAACGGTCGCCCCCATCTCTGCGAGCAACTGCGTGCAGACCGGGCCCGCTATCGATTGTGTCAAATCAACGACGGTAAGGTCGTCTAACGGCTTCATACTACCTTCGATATCACCGTCGGAGAAAGTTCTTTGGAATGAGTTAACACACATATGCACACGGAACGGCCCCCACACCTCTCGATGTCTGCCGCCGTCGGGAAGAGCCGTCCCTGAAACCGCGCGTGTCACTCCAACCCACAGGCTTTTGCTACTCGCATCGAAATCGAGGGCACGATGACAACTGACGCGGACGGAGAGCGCTTCGTGTCTCGATTTACCGACGGCAACGTTCTCGGGACGTGGGTTTCGATTGGCCACCCGGCCATAGTCGAAGCGGCCGCGAGAGCGGGATTCGACTTCGTTCTCATCGACACGGAACACACCACGATGAGTCTCGAGACCGTCGCCGAACTCGCCCGTGCGGCCGCTGCGTCGCCCGGAGAACTCGGGGTAATCGTCCGCCCCGCCTGGAACGACCCGGTCCGAATCAAACGGATCCTCGACATCGGGGTCGACGGGATTATGGTTCCGATGGTCGACACGCCGGACGCTGCCACCGAACTCGTCCGGGCGACGCGGTATCCGCCCGACGGTGATCGCGGAATCGCGTCGGGTCGGGCGGCCGGCTACGGCCAGAATTTCGTCGACTACGTCGCGGAGGAGCACCGATCGTTGCTCACGATCGCACAGATCGAAACGCCCACCGGCGTCGAACACGCCAGCGACATCGCGGCGGTAGACGGGATCGACGCGCTCTTCGTCGGACCCGCCGACCTCTCGGCGTCGCTCGGCGTCTTCGCCGAGTGGGACGGACCCGAACTCACTGACGCGATGGCGCGCACTATCGAAGCCGGAGCGAGCGCTGGGACGCCCGTCGGCACGCTCACAGTTCGCGAAGCCGACGTCGAGGACCGCGTCGAACGAGGGTTCGACTTCCAAATCGCGGGAAAAGACATGACGACGCTCATCGAAACCGGCGAACGAATCCGCGAAACGTACGAGGAGAGCGTCTCCCGACGCGAGTAAACCAGCACAGATCCCACCGACGGTACGGAAAGCCCCGGCGTCGTCGGGCGTAGCCCGACTGCTCGAGGGAGCAAAGCTCCCTCTCTGTTCACGCCGGGGAGGATGTCACACTGTTCTCTTACTCGTTCATCCAGACGCCGGACTGCGGCTCGTAGGGGTCAGTCGGAATCTCGACGAGCGTCGGACCGTCGCTCGCGATGGCATCGGCGACGGTCGCTTCGATTTCGTCCGGCGTCTCCGCCCGTTCGACGTCGATTCCGAGTCCGTCGGCGACGGTCGTGTACGAGACCGGATTCTCTTCCCAGCCGTACTCGCCCTCGTCCATCCGGTAGCTCCGCCCGGCTTCCTCGCTGATGATGGCGTAGTCGCTGTTGTTGAGGACGACGACGGTGACGTCGATCTCCTCGTCGGCCAGCGTGTGTAGTTCGTGAAGACACATCAGGAGTCCCCCGTCCCCGGTGAGCGCCACGACGTCCTGCTCCGGGTTGGCGACCTTCGCCCCGATCGCGGAGGGAACTCCCGACCCCATCGTCGCCCACGAGCCCGGATTGACGTAATCCCGGGGCTCGTACGTCGGGAACATCACGAGCGTCCACAGTCGAAACCCGCCCGCGTCGACGGCGACGACCGCATCGCGGGGCGTTCCTTCACGGATCGCGTCCAGCGCCTTGACCGACGTAAGCGGCGCGTCCGACACCGCTCGTAACTCCTCGAGACGCTCGTCGATCGCGTCTCTGGTCGCCTGCGCGCGCTCCGCCCCGTTTGCGCCGGAAATCGATCGTTCCGAAAGCGCGCCGTCGAGTTCGTCGAGCGTTCTGGCGGCGTCGGCGACGATTCCGACCGCTGGCTCGTAGCCGGTTCCGATGTCGTCGGCGCCGAGCGTCACGTGGACCAGTTCGTCCGGGACTTCGATCGACCAGTTCTGCATGGTAACCGCGTCGAAGTCCGTCCCCACGCCGAGCGCTGCGTCCGAGTCGGCGATAAGTTCCTTCACGGCGGTTCCCGTCCCACCGCACAGCACCCCGCCCATGAGTTCGTGCTCGTCGGGAAAGACCGCTTTCCCCTTATACGTGAGCACGACCGGCGCTTCAAGGCGTTCGGCGACCGCTCTCAATTCGTCGCTCGCGTCGGCCGCTCTCGTTCCGCCACCGGCGATGATGACCGGACTCGAGGCTTCCGCGAGGAGGTCCGCCGCAGCGTCGACCTTCGCGTCGGGAACGCCGCTGAACGACTGACGTTCGACCTCGCCCCGTTCGGCGAGCGGGACATCCATCTTGAGGAAGTTTTTCGGGATGCCGATCCGGACGGGGCCTTTCGGGGCCGTCTGTGCGGCGTCGATCGCCGTCTGCAGTTCGGCGACGGTGCTCTGTGGCGTCTCGACGGTGATGTTCTCCTTGACGACGTTGTCGTAGGTGTCCGGCGGCGTCTCGTGGATTCCGTCTCCGCCGCGAATCTCCGGTTCGGTCTCGACGGCGATGTGCAGGAGCGGCGTGCAGTCGTTCAGTGCGTTTTTCAGCCCGTTCATCGCGTTCATATCGCCCGGTCCGGGGATGACCACTGTGGCGGCCATTCCGCCGCTGGTCTCCGCGTACCCCCACGCCTGATGCGAGACGGCGGTTTCGTGGCGAGCCATGACGAACTGAATATCGTCGCGTTCGCTGATACTCTCGTTTAGCGGGAGCGACTGTTTGCCCGGAATGCCAAACAGCGTGTCGACATCGTTCTCAGTCAGACAATCGATGATTGCTTCGTTGACCTTCATAGCGGTAGTGAGACCGAAGACAGTGTAAAGGTATAGGATCTCTCCTGAAAGACAGTTCAATTTCCAGCGGTGGTCGTTGTGTGGGTCGCAACGCAGCCGTTGCTGAATCGTACGGTCGCGAAACTGGCGTCGCTGACGATATGCTTTTGTATCGGGCCTTGATGGGAGATATCATGGACGTCCTACACACGGCCATCTGGGTCGACGACATCGATGCACAGCTGGCGTTTTACTGCGACGGACTCGGACTCGAGCAGACGCGCGAGTTCGACCTCGACGGCGTGACCAACACCTACGTCGCCGGGGAGAGCGATGCGGAGATCCAGTTCAAACACGACGACACCGAGCGAAACCCCGAGCCGGCCGGTATCGACCACCTTGCCGTCGAAGTCACCGATATGGCCGAAACGATCGAGACGGTCGTCGAACGGTACGAAAGCGAGGTCGTCGACGAGCCACGGACCATCGAAGAGAAGGGGATTCAGATCGCGTTCGTCACCGACCCGGAAGGATACATCGTCGAACTTATCGAAACCCTCGAGGCGTAACCGAACGTGGAATCTTCCGCATGAGCAACGAGAACCAAGGCCTGATCGAATCGCTGCTCGAAGCTGAAGCCCAGTTTCACGAGCTGATGCCGATCAAAGCCACCTATAGCAAGCTCTTCTTTCGCTCACTCTTCTGGTTCGCACTCTTCAGTGTGGTTTACACTGTCGTCACCAGCCTGTGAGCGGGCGACGAGTCCACCGACTCTGACCCGAAGTATATGATCTCTCCTCGCGTCACCGCAGATGTGACGTCGAACACAGCGGATCGAATGACTGTGCTACTGAAGACGCGACCCGAACCGGGAATGGCACTCGAGTCCGTTCCGGTCCCCGAACCGGGGCCCGGCGAGGTCCGAATTCGCGTCGAGTCGGTCGGCATCGACGGCGGTGCGGAGGCGCTGATCTACGACTGGCACGAGAGCAAACGCCACTACGCCGACCAGCTCCCGCAGCTGTTCGGCCACGAGTTCGCCGGTACGATCGACGCGACCGGTCCGGATGTCGAGGGGTTCGAGGAAGGGACCCGCGTCGCGGTGGAGCCGGTCCTCGGCTGTGGCCGTTGTCGGCTCTGTCGCTCGGGCTCGTTCGGTATCTGTCCCGATCGGCGAATCGTCGGACTCCATCCGGACCTCGAGGGCGCACTCGCGGAGTACGCTGTGGTACCGGAGGAGACGCTCTATCCTATCGGCTCCCTGAGTGCCGACGAGGGCGTCTTTCTCGAGTTGCTCGGACTGGCCGTCCACGGCATCGAACGCTCCGATTTCGAACCCGGCGATAGCGTCGCGATCGCCGGCCCCGGATCGGTCGGGATCGGCGCGCTCGTCGCGGCGGTCGCCGGCGGAGCGAGTTCGGTCACGGTTATCGGGACGGCGGACGACCGCGAGGATCGACTGCCGCTCGCGCGCGAGCTCGGTGCGACGCGCACGGTTGTGGCCGAGAACGGCGAGGCGGAACTCGACGAGGAGGTCGACGTCTTCGTCGAGGCCTCCGGCCACCCCGACGCGGTATCGCTCGCGTCGTCGGCGACGCGTCGCGACGGCGAAATCATCCAGATCGGCATCTTCCACGGCTCGGAGACGGTTCCCGTCGATCTCACCCGACTCGTTCGGCGGGGGGTCTCAATCACGACGGTCTACGGCCGGCGGGACTCGAGCTGGCGACGGGCGATTGCGATCGCGGAGAACACCGACCTCTCACCGGCACTCGGTCCGTCGTTTCCGCTCGCCGAGTACGAGCGCGCCTTCGACGCGACCCGGCGGCGAGAAGGGATCAAAATCATGCTACACCCCTAGCGTAAACGATGCGCTCGAGGAGTTCTCACTCGGCCTGGTCGGTGTACATCTCGTCCGGGTCGAGATCCTCGCGGATCAGGCGTAGCTCCTCCTCGTACGGCTCCGGCGTCGTCCCGAGATCGTCGGCGAACTCGATCTCCCAGCCGGTCTCGGCGCGCACCTCTTCCCGCGAGGCGTTCGGGTGAAGCGAGTCGACGTACATCTCCCCGCGCTCGTCGAACCGGCAGACGGCGAGGTCGGTGATGACCGCTTCCGGACCGCCGTCGAGTCCGAGTACTTCCCGACCCTCGCGCCCGTCGACGAAGCCGGGGCTCGTGATGAAATCGACTTCTTCGGGGAACCGTCGCTCCGAGTGGGGCGTGACCATCAGCGTTCGATCGACGTGGCCCGCGATCTCGCAGGCTCCGCCGCTGCCCGGCAGCCGAACCGTCGGATCGTCGTAGTCGCCGATGACCGTCGAGTTGATGTTGCCGTACTTATCAATTTGTGCGCCGCCGAGAAAGCCCACGTCGAGGCGACCGGCCTGAAGGTAGTAGTTGAACCCGTTGCGCATCGGTTCGATCGAGACGGCTCCCGACGCGAGCACCGGATCGCCGATCGAAAGCGGCGGCGAGGACGGATTCGATCCGATCGTCCCCGACTCGTAGACCATCTTCAGATCCGGAGCGTGCGTTCGCTTGGCGACGTTACACGCCAGGTTCGGCTTGCCGATTCCGACGAGCACCGAGTCGTCGTTCTCGAGTTCTCTCGCGGCCGCTACCACCATCAGTTCGCTCTTCGTGTAGTTCATTGGATTACCTCCGCAGATTCGGTCGACCGATCTGTTCCGCTATCCTCGCGCCCGCTCGAGCGAGGGCCGGTCATCGGTACGCCCCCATATCGATGGGCGTCGCGTACGAGTGCTCCGGTTGCAGGTCGAGCAGTCGCTCGGCGCCGAGTTTCTCGACGTACTCTCGGCGGTTTTCGACGCCGTAGACCCACTCGTCGAGCCACTCCTCGACGCGGTCGACGTCGCTCGCGATCTCGGCCCACTCGATGTAGGCCTCGTTGTCCCGACCGTAGTAGCCCTGGGCGTACGACGGATGGGAGCCGTAGGGGTCGTGGACGACGTGATCGACGTCGTCGCTCGTAATGACGGTCCGGTTCGGATCGCTGCGGATCGTCTCCTCGGAACAGCGTTCCTCAACCGAGAGGATTACCGTGTCGGCGGCCAGCCCCGCGATTTTCACTTCGCCCTGGATCCCCCAGAGGTGAGCGTTCCCCGCGTCGTCGGCGCGTTGGGCGCGGATGACCGCCACGTCCGGTTGGATCGGCGCGACGGCGTAGACGTAGTCGTCGTCGAACGGACTCTCGACGCGAGCGATGTTGTCGTTGTGTTCGGGCAGATCCGAACCGATGAACCCGCGAAGCGGGGCGAACGGCAGGTTCGACGCTCCGGCGTCGAGCGCGGCGATCAGTCCGAAGTGGGTGTACTCCTCGAGTTCCAGTTCGGTCGGGATTCCGTCCTCGGCCGCGCGGCGAAACGCCGGCAGGCTGCCGACGCCCGGGTTCCCCGCCCACGAAAACGTCGCCTTCCGCGCACAGCCGGCGGCGATCAGCTGATCATAGATCAGATCCGGCGTGGCTCGGATCAACTCGAGGTCGCGTTTTTCTTGTCTGATGATCTCGTGTCCCGCGGCGAACGGGATGAGGTGCGTAAACCCTGCGAGATAGATACTATCGCCGTCGGAGACGCCGGTGCTGATGGCGTCGTGCATGGACGTGACCTTGCTCATAGCTGTGTTGGACTACCGTACGAATGGCGTAATTCGCACATAAGAATTGCCTTTGGGGCCACTTCGAGGCGATTTCGCCATCTGAACCGCTTAGCCACGGCCGGAGATCCGGTTACAGTACATTGATGCCAGTAGCTACGATACCAACACACATGCTATCGCTCAGCCCGGAGCAGGAGTTACTGGTCTCGTCAGTCGCGGACATCGCGGAGCGCGAGTTCGCCGACCGAGCGTTCGAGTGGGACGGTGAGCCGCCGTGGGAGAACGCGCAACTGTTGGCCGACCGGGGATTTCTCGGCGTCAACTTCGCCGAGGAGTACGGCGGCGGCGGAATGACTGAACTGGATGCGATCCTCACCATCGAGGCCGTCGGCCGTGTCTGTCCCGATACCGCGGAGTTCCTCTACAATCAGCAACTGGTCGCGCCGCGAGCGATCGAGTTGTTCGGAACCGAGGACGCAAAGGAACGATATCTGCCGCCGGTTCTCGCCGCCGAAGACAGCATCGCGATCGGCATTTCGGAGCCGGAAGCGGGCTCGGACGTGGGCGCAATGGGAACGCGAATCGAGGAAGACGGGGACGATCTGGTGCTCAACGGCGAGAAAACGTGGGTGAGCAACGTCGAGCACTCGAGTGCGGCGCTCGTCTGGACGCGGTTTCCCGACGGGCTCGGCTCGGTCGTCGTCGAGTTCGACTGGGACGGCGTCGAGATCGTACAACACTACGCCAACATGGCCGGCCATCATCAGACGCACTTCGTCATGGAGGACGTCGTCGTTCCGGAGGAAAACGTCGTTACGAGCGGTCCCGAGGGATTCAAAAACCAGCTCCGGGCGCTCAACTGGGAGCGGGTGGGAAGCGCCACGCTGGCGAACGCGCTCGCGAGCTGTGCGCTGGAGAAGGCCCTCGAGTACGCCGAGCAGCGAACGCAGTTTGATCAATCGATCGGCGAGTTCCAGGGCATCGAGTGGAAACTCGCGGACGCGGTGACCGAACTTGAGGCCTCGCGGGCGCTCACCCATCGGACGGCGGCCCGCGCACACGAGCAGGGACGCATTCCCGCCCGTCTCGACGCGTCGATGGCCAAACTCCGCGCGAGCGAGATGGTCGAGCACGTGGTCAGCGAAGCCCTCCAGATCCACGGCGCGAACGGCTATCAGCAGGGCCACCCCCTCGAGTACCTTTACCGGCTGGCTCGAGGACGCCGGCTCGCGGCCGGCACCGACGAGATACAAAAGAATCAGATCGCGGCCGTGCTCAAGCGGGACGGACTGCCGAACCTTGCGTGATTCGTGGACCCCTCCGTCACGAGTAGTCGCGATCGAATTCCGGATCTCGATTTTCGCTGAAGGCGTTGATCGCCTCTCGGTGTTCGGGATCGGTCACGCACTCCCACTGGTACGCGATGGCCCGTTCGCAGTACTCTTCGAACGATTGCTCCGGATCGACGAGCCGGTTCGTCCGTCGAACCGCCAGCGCGGGTAGCTCGAGCAATTCGGCCGCCAGTTCGCGTGCGCGTTCGACGGGTTCGTCCGCGCTGTCGACCGCGAGACCGAGGTCGACGGCGGCCTCGGCGGTGATGTCTTTGCCGGTGAGGAGGTACTCCTTCGCTTTCGCCTCCCCGATAAGCCGCGGTAACAGCCAGCCGCCGCCGTCGCCGGGGACGAGGCCGACGCGGACGAACCCCTCCCGGAGGATCGCGTCCGGGCCGACGATACGCAGATCACAGGCCAGCGCGAAGTCACAGCCCGCACCGACCGCGGGCCCGCCGACCGCCGCGATCGACGGCTTCTCCATTCGGCGGAGCTGTCGAACGACGTTCTGGACCGACCAGAGGTAGCCCGCGTACTCCTCCTCGGTCATCTCCTCGCGCCAGTTCGGCATCTCCGTGATGTCGGCTCCCGCACAGAACCCGCCGTCCGCGCCGGTCAGGACGACGACGTAGACGCCATCGTCGCCGGCGGCCTCGCGCAGCGCCTCGTTGAGTTCGAGGATCGTCTGCCGTCGAAAGGCGTTGTGTACCTCGGGACGGTCGATCGTAATCGCGGCGATTCCCCCGTCGGTCTCGTATCGGATGTCGTCGGCCATTTTCCATCACTCGTAGACTCGCCGCCCGATCTCTCTGGCTTCGATCTCGTCCCAGTCGTACTCGACGCCGAGTCCCGGCCCGTCCGGGACGTGGACGTGTCCGTCCGCGTCGACGGTATCCAGCATGTCGGAGTAGTCGTCCGCGTACACCGGCGGCTGGGTGTTCGGACAGATCGGGTGGACGAGCGCTACTTCGTAGTAGTTGCTGTTGCGCGTCGCCGCCAGACAGTGGCGCTGTGCCGGACCGGGCGCGTGGTACTCCACGTCGAGTCCGAACCCTTCCGCCATGTGGGCGATCTTCATCGCGCCGGTGATGCCGCCGTCGTACTCGGGATCCGCGCGCACGAAGTCGGTCGATTCCGTCGCGACGAAATCGGTGTGGGCCTCGAGGCCGCGTACGTGTTCGGTCTGGAGCAGCGGCGTGTCGAGCATCTCGCGGAGCTTTCGGTGGGAGTGCTGGGAGACGCCGCCGTCGCGGTAGGGATCCTCGTACCAGAGGAAGTCGGCGTCGTCGCAGGCCTTTCCGATCTTCAACGCGTCGGCGAACGTGGCCGGATTGCAGGCCGGGTCGAGCATGAGATCCATCTCGTCGCCGACGCGCCGACCGACCTCGCGGACGACCGCGGCCGTCTCGTCGGGATCCGTCCAGTCGCCGCCCCAGTCGTGGATCTTGAACCCCTGATACCCCATCTCGAGACAGTCCTCGGCGAAGTCGGCGTACGCGTCGGGCGAGTCGAGGCCGCCGTTCCTGTCGCCCTGGTAGGTCGAGGCGTAGGCCGGGAAGGAGCTACGATAGCTCCCGAGCAGTTCGTGAATCGGCGCACCGCGGTACTTCCCGGCGAAGTCCCACAGTGCGATGTCGATCGGTCCCATCCCCATCCAGTCGTACTTCCGCAGGGCGCGCTTGAACGCACTCCAGTGGCGCTCGCGCTCGAGCGGGTTCTTGCCGACGAGGTAATCGGCGATCATGTTGAGTTGTGCGGCACCGGGCGAGTTGCCGCCAACGTACTCGCCGGTCGTTCCGTCGTCGGTGTGTACGCGGAGGGCGAACAGTTTCCGTTCGGTCGTCGTGCCGGGTTCGTAGACGATGCTGAACCCGTTCGGTGCGTAACCGACGTCGGGAAGCTCGTAGCCGAACTCGACCGACTCAATGCGCGTGATCGTAGGTACCATCGGTACGCTATCACATGGCGAAGTGTTCTATATGATTTTGCATCGCGGTGATGTGTAGGCCGAGCGCAAACAGTTAGGACGCTCGGTCGAAACGATGTGGTATGGTATCCCACGGCTACGTACTGCCGACTCGCGGTGTCGTTCTCTCCGCCGATGACTCCCTCGAGCAGGCCGCTCGCGTGCAATCGGAGGTAATCGGGCTCGCTCGCCGGGCCGAATCACTGGGGTTCGACGGCGTGTGGGCCGGAGACAGCGTGCTGGCGAAACCGCGCCTCGAACCGTTATCAACCCTCGCCGCGGTCGCCGGGGCGACGGAATCGGTCACCCTCGGCACTGCGGTCTATCTGCCCCAGCTTCGACACCCGGTTCACGTCGCCCATCAGACGGCGACCGTCGATCTGGTCAGTGGCGGCCGGCTCGCTCTCGGCGTCGGAGTCGGTGTCGGTGACGGTGTCGAGGCCGAACACGACCAGCTCGACGTTCCCTACGAGCGTCGGGGCGCGTTGCTCGACGACGGGCTCGAGATCCTCGAGGGGCTCTGGAGCGACGAGCCCGTCACGGTCGACGACGAGTTCTTCGAACTGGGCGACGCCGATATCGGCATCCGTCCGTGCGGGAGCCCGCCGCCCATCTACATCGCCTCGGCGACGTTCGATCCGCGGGACGGCTTCCCGCGACAGATACGGGACCGCATCGCCACTCGTGGCGGCGGCTGGCTCCCGATCGGCATGTCCCCCGAAATGTACGAGGGCGGACTTGACCGGGCGCGCGAAATCGTCGACGACGCCGGTCGCGACCCAGCGGGCTTCGACGCGGCCTACTATCACGACGTGGTGATCGCGGAAACCGAAGCGGAGGCGATCGACCAGGCTCGCGACTTCCTCGATCGATACTACCCCTCCTGGGGTGCGCTGAGCGACGACGACATTCGGAAGCGGGGAGCGTTCGGCCCGCCGTCGGTCGTCGCGGACCACCTCGAGCGGTACGCCGACGCCGGCGTGGAAACGTTCGTCACCCGGTTCACCGCGGCCGATCAGCGCGAGCAGTTGCGACGCTTCGCCGATATCGTCGACTGAGACGCGTCAGTTCGGTTTCCCGACTCGAGCGTTCGGTCGTCGACGTACGAGAACTGATCGTCGTTGATTTTCCCTACTTCACCGCTGGTCCGGACTGGCGGTCACTGCGACGCTGGACCGTTTCCTCCCTCTTTTGGCTCAAAGAGAGCCCTCCGACAGGTGATAGACGAACGAGGTGCAGTACTCCTCGTAGCCCATCCGCTCCGTATAAAACCGATGGGCGTCCTCGCGCCACTGGCCCGACTCGAGTTCGACCGCGTCGCAGTCGCGCTCGGCGGCCCAGTCGTGAACGAACGAGAGGAGTCGTTCGCCGTGTCCCTTCGACCGCTCGCCCTCAGCCGTCACGAGGTCGTAGACGTAGACGTGCCGGCCGAGGTAGAAGTTCGTCGCGATCTTCACGCCGGCGGCCGCGACCGCTTCGTCGCCGTCGTAGCGCGCGAACAGTCGGTACCCCTCCTCGCGCATCTCCTCGAACAGCTCGAGATACGTCTCGAGATCGAGGTGATCGCGCAGTTCCGTAACGAGCGGGAACAGTTCGCGCCGGCCGGACTCGGTGGTGATCTCTCGGATATTGGTTGTCGTCATCGCTCGCAGTTAGGTATCGCTACGACGTAAATTCCGGGGATAGAACGAATCGCCCCGCCCTTCTGTGGCGGTTCGGCCGTCGGAGCGGTCGTCGTCCACCCGTTCGACTGGTCGACGAGAGGGCGTCCACGCCTTCGCACACCCGTATGAAGTGCCCCGAAAATCGTGCGGATATGGTCGTGAATATCGACGACATCGAGACCGTCGCAGTGGTCGGTGCGGGACAGATAGGGCGCGGGATCGGTGCCGTCGCCGTGCTGACCGGGTACGGGACGACGATCACTTCGTCCATCTCCCACAGCGGCGACGCGGACTTCGTCACCGAAGCGGCGGTCGAACAGCAGGCGGTCAAGCAGTACATCTTCGCGGACCTCGCGAAGAACCGGCCTGAAGGGTCTATCGGGGGATGATGACGAACGTCGACGACTGATGGATCGTTCGCGTTCTTCGGTTAGAAAATCGAACCGTACTGGTCTGGATACTGCGCGCGGTTATTCCGACGGGAGCCGGCCGGTCAGCGCCTCGCTGGCGGGGGCGATCGGAAGTTCGGTTCCCAGCCCCTCCTCGAGAGCCTTCTCGTAGAGCATGTAGCCGGCGGCGACCGTCTCGATCCCCGTTCCGCCGCTGTCGAACACCGTGATTTCGCCGTCGCCCGTTCGACCGGGAGCGGTCCCTGCGACGACTTCACCGAGTTCCGCGTGGACGTGATCCTCGTCGACGACGCCCTCTTCGAGCGCCGCGAGGAACGATCCCGCGTCCTGTGTCACGCGGTCGCGGAGGTCGGGGACGTACGTCGCGCGCTCGATGGTCGTCGTGTCGAGTTCGCGGCGGCCGGGGGTGTACTGACCCATCGCCGTCACGTGCGTCCCGGGCTCGAGGTCGTCGCCGTCGAAGACCGGATCGGCCGCCTTCGTCGCCGTAATGACGACGTCGGCACCGGTTACGGCGGCCTCGCTCGAGTCGACGGCCTCGACGGACGCGTCGAGGTGGTCGTCGAACTCCGCGGCGAATGTCTCTCGATTCTCCGGCGTCGGTGAGAAGACGCGGACCGACTCGAAGTCGCGGACGGTCGTCGTCGCGTGGAGTTGGCCGCGGGCCTGTGCGCCACTACCGATGACGGCGAGGGTGCTCGCGTCATCCCGCGAGAGCGCGTCGACGGCGACCGCACCGGCGGCGCCCGTCTTGAACGGATTCATGCTCGCACCGTCGATCAGCGCGATGGGTTCGCCGCTTTCGGCGTCGAACAGCGGCGTCACGAACCAGGCGTTGGGTCCGCTAAAGCCCGACGTGTACATGTAGCCACCCATCGCACCCGTCTCGGGGAGGATCGTCGAGTAGTTCGTGAGCTTTCCGTCCGGGTTCTCGTTGCGGAACGTCTGTCGCGGCAGGGCCGGGGCACCCTCTCCTCGTTGGCGGTAGCCCTCTCGGACGACGTCGACGTATTCGGCCGGCGTTGCGAGTCCGTCGACTTCGTCGCTGGTGAGAAACAGCGTGTCTGTCATACTCGATCCATCACAGGCAGGGTAGAAAAAGGCAACCGTTAGGCGAGAGTTCTCACGCGCGGAGTGCTCGCGGCGCGTGCGGATCGCTTACTCGGTCTCGAGGACGTTGCCGATCATCTCGTCGGACATGTTCTCCAGTATCCTGTTTTCGTTCTTGAGTTCGCGCATGACGAATCGGGACGACGTTTCGTTGACGCCGTCGATGGCGACGATATCGTCGACGACCTCGTTCATCTGATCGTGGTTTTGGACGCGGGAGATGACGACGAAGTCGACGTCTCCCATGGTGTAGTAGACCTGCTGTACGCCCTCGACATTGACCAATCCGTCACCGATCTCGTCGGCGTAGCCGCGCTCGTGCGAGACGTTCACTTCGGTGATAACGACCATCGCGAGCCCCAGCGACTGGGGATTGATATCGGCGGAGATGTCGGTTATCACGCCGTTCTCCTTGAGCCGATTCAGTCGGTAGTGGATCGTCGACTTCGAGAGATCGAGTTCAGCCGCGAGCTCCTCGAGGTTCTTCTCGTCGTTTTGCTCGAGTTCTCTGATGATCTCGAGATCGTTTTCGTCCAGATCCGGAAGCGATTTTGTTGGTTTCATACTGTTTGCTACGAGTCTCCGTAGTAATAAGGCTCGATACTTCGCGACGAACTCCTTGGGTTCAATACGCCGCGTTGATCGCAGCGTCAGGAGCCGTCACAGCGCCGTCGGTCCCATATCCGTGGGAGGTTCACCGATCCATTGCTGCGTCGGACACTTCGAGCGCGTCGTCGAGAACCGCGACGGCCTCGTCGATGTCGTCCTCCGTGATGGGCAGCGGTGGCGCGATGATGAGCGTGTTGATCATGTTGGCAACGTAGACGCCGTCGTCGGAGGCGGCTGCGGCGACCTCGTCGACGACCGTCGATCCCGTCGAGATCTTGTCCTCGCGTTCCCCGAACGGGACGCGCTCGTCGGGGTCTTTCGTCAGTTCGATCCCGCGGAAGAGACCGACACCCCGCGTCTGTCCGACGCTGGGATGATCTTCGGCGAGTTCCTCGAGGCGGTCGCCGAGGTAGTCGCCGACCTCGCTCGCGTGTTCGATGAGGTTCTCCTCCTGATAGGTCTCGACGGCGGCGAGCCCGGCGGCACAGGCGACGGGATGTCCCGCGTAGGTGTGGCCGTGACAGAACATCTCGTCCTCGAAGTGGTCGGCGATCTCGTCGGTCACTATTGTCGCACCGAGTGGTGCGTAGGCACCCGAGAGTCCCTTTGCCATCGTCATAATATCTGGCGTGACGCCGAAGACATCGCTGCCGAACCACTCGCCCGTGCGGCCGAAGCCGGCCATCACTTCGTCACAGATCAAGAGTGCGCCGTGGTCGTGAGCGATCTCCTTGAGCCGAGGGAGGTACTCTTCGGGCGGAACGAGGATTCCGTTCGAGCCGACGACCGGTTCGACGAGGATTCCCGCAACCGTATCGCCCTCGAGCATCAGCATCTCGTCGATGTACTCGAGGCTCTCCATCGGCTCGAGGGTGGAGCCGTAGGCGTAGGGATCGGGGGCTTTGATCGTCCCCGGGACGCCGGGTTCTGCCATCAGTCGTCGCGGGTCGCCGGTGACGCTGATCGAACCCGCGGTAGCGCCGTGGTAGGAACGGTACCGCGAGATGATCTTTTGTTTCCCGGTGTACATGCGGGCGATCTTGATTGCGGCCTCGACGGCTTCGGTACCGCTGGTCGAGAAGAACGTCTTCGAGAGGTTCCCCGGCGTCACCTCCGCGAGTTTTTCGCCGAGGCGGGCGCGGGCCTCCGTCGCGAAGCCGGGCGCGAAGTACGCTCCTTCCCGGGCCTGTTCGGCGATCGCATCGGCGACCGCGTCGGCGGAGTGTCCGAGGTTCGAACACATGAGTTGGCCCGAAAAGTCGATATACTCGCTTCCCGCGGCGTCCGTGAATCTGACGCCCTCGCCGCCGACGACCTCGGTCGGGTCGACCTCGCTCTGGAACGACCACGTTCCGAACACGTACTCCTTGTCGAGGCGTTCTATCTCGGTTCGATCGTCCGACAACGCTGTCTCGTTTGCCATCCTTTCGCAGGGGTTTGCAGTCCGACTACATTAATCTTTCTGACGGTCTCATCATTCCACAACTGTTATTCTGAAATAATCAACTCAATTAGAATCAAGTGTTGTATATCGCCCATCTATTCGAACATCCTCCTGATCTACCGAAGATTTTATTTCATCACTTACGGTAATCCCCCTATGGTCGAACTAGAGTCGATCGGTCAGAGCAGCATAGTCCGCAACTACGTAGACGGTGACTGGCGGGACGCCGCAGGCACAGACGAGTTGACGAGCGTGAACCCGGCAACGGGAGAGGAGTTGGCAACGGTTCCGTTCAGTTCGTCCGACGACGTCGACGAAATCGTCCGAACCGGCAACGAAGCGTTCGAGGAGTGGTCGGCCCGTCCGGTCGAAGAACGGATTCAACCACTGTTCGAACTGAAGCAACTGCTCGAGGACCACCAGGACGAGCTCGCGGAACTGCTCGTTCAGGATCACGGGAAGACCCTCGCGGAGGCCCGGGGTGAACTTCGCCGCGGCATCGAGAACGTCGAAGTCGCCTGCGGTATCCCGTCGATGATGCAGAGCGGCTCCCTGCTGAACGCCGCTCCAGAAATCGATGAGAGCGCCGTTCGCAAGCCGCTGGGCGTCTTCACCGCGATTACCCCCTTCAATTTCCCCGGCATGATTCCGCTGTGGTTCCTGCCGTACGCCGTCGCGACCGGTAACAGTTTCATCCTCAAGCCCAGCGAGCAGAACCCGCTCGTCGCACAGCGACTGTTCGAACTCGTCGACGAGGCGGGCTTCCCCGACGGCGTCCTCCAACTCGTCAACGGCGGCCCCGATACCGTCAACGCGCTCCTCGACCACGAGGGCGTCGAGGGTGCGTCCTTCGTCGGCAGCACCCCCATCGCGAAGCTCGTCTACGAACGCGCGGCGAAAAACGGTAAGCGCGCCCAGGCCCAGGGTGGGGCGAAAAACCACATCATCGTCACGGAAACCGCTGATCTCGAGTTCGCAGCGGAGAAGACCGTTTCCTCCGCCTTCGCGTGCGGCGGCGAACGCTGTCTCGCCAACGACATCGCCCTGATCGAAGAGTCGGTGTACGAGGAGTTCACCGATCTCGTCGTCGACGAGGCCGCCTCACAGGTCGTGGGGTACGGCCTCGACGAGGAGACCGATATCGGGGCGCTCATCAGCCCCGAACACGAGCAGACGGTTCGAAACTACATCCAGACCGGTATCGAAGAAGGCGCGGAGCTCCTCCTCGACGGTCGCGACGTCACCGTCGAGGGCTACGAGGACGGCAACTTCCTCGCCCCGACGGTCTTCGGCGATGTCACCGAGGACATGGTAATCTCTCAGGAGGAGATCTTCGGTCCGGTGCTCGGTCTCGCAGCCGTCTCGGACGTCGACGAGGCGATCGAACGGATGAACCAGAGTCGGTTCGGCAACGCGGCGAGTCTGTTCACCGGCAGCGGTGCAGACGCACGAAAATTCCGCCACGAGGGCGAAATTGGTAACCTCGGCGTCAACGTTGGCACCTCGGCTCCGATGGCCTTTTTCCACTTCGGCGGCTGGAAGGATTCGTTCTTCGGCGACCTCCACGCCCAGGGCGAGGATATGATCCACTTCTACACCGACAAAGCCGTCTACATCGAGCGCTGGCCGGACGCCTAACTCGATGACTAACCCAACAGACCCGACGGATGAGACGGTCGTTTCGGCCGAGGTCCGGGAGTCGTACGAACGCGCGACGCCGCAGTCTAGAGCCCTGGCCGAGCGGGCTCGGTCGGTGATGCCCGGCGGCGACACGCGATCGGTCACCTACCACCGGCCGTATCCCTCGTTCGTCGACTCTGCGAGCGGCGCGTCCCTGCGGATGGTCGACGGCGAGACGTTGCTCGACGTCCTCAACAACTACACCCAGAGCGTCCTCGGGCACGCGCCCGATCCGGTTGTTGAGGCAGTCTGTGACCGATTTCGCGCGGGAAACGGGGTTGCCGCTCCGACCGAACCCGCCGTCGAACTGGCCGAACTGCTCGTTGACCGTGTCGATTCGATCGATCGGGTTCGCTTCTGCAACTCCGGAACCGAGGCGACGATGAACGCGATTCGAGCAGCGATGGCCTGGACCGGAGAGGAGCGAATCTGCAAGATCGACGGCGGCTATCACGGCACCCACGATATCGTCGAAATCGGCGTTTCGGGCGACGGTCGAGCGCACAAGGGGATCCCGCGCTCCGCCGAACGTCGGGTCCAAACGGTGAGCTACAACGACACCGAGCAGCTCAAGGCGACGTTCGAGGCCGTCGGCGACGAGATGGCGTGTCTCATTCTCGAGCCGATACTCGGGGCCGGCGGCATGATTCCGGCGACGGACGAATTCCTGCGGACGGCTCGCGACGTGACGACGGACGCCGATGTACCGCTGATCTTCGACGAGGTGATGTCGTTCCGGCTCGCTCCCGGTGGCGCACAAGAGCGACGCGACGTCGAACCGGACTTGACGGCGCTCGGCAAACTGATCGGCGGCGGATTGCCGGTCGGCGCCGTCGCCGGACGCGAGCAGTTGATGGCACAGTTTCACCCCGAAACCGGCTCGATCGATCACTCGGGGACGTTCAACGCGAACCCTGCGACGATGATCGGTGGCGTAGCGACACTCGAGGAACTCGACGAGGACGCTATCGTCGAACTGAACCGCCGCGGCAACGAACTGCGAGAGCGTCTTCAGCAGGTCGGCGACGCCTCGAGCCAGCAGATCACGATCACCGGTGAGGGATCGCTATTCCAGATTCACTTCACGGACGGTCCGGTTCGAGACTGGCGTTCGTCCGGTGCGGGTGGCTCCCTCTCCGAACCGCTCTTTCACGCGATGCGGCGCGAAGGTATCTTCCTCGCACCGCGCGGGATGGGCAACCTCTCGACGGCGATGGACGACGAGGACATCGTAACGATCTCGGCGGCCTTCGAACGGGCACTCGAATCGCTCTAAGACGAGGTGCCCGGTTCGAGGGTAACACTATTGGTGCGTTCCTGCGATCGTACGTGTATGCCTGCAGCACTCGTTACGGGAGCGTCTCGAGGCATCGGCCGCGCAATCGCGGAACAGTTCGCCGCCGACGGCTACGACGTCGCGGTAAACTACCGGAGCAGCGAATCGGCCGCACGCGAGGTCGTCGAAACGATCGAGAGCGAAACCGACCAGTCCGCCCTCGCGGTACAGGCCGATGTCGCCGATCCGGACGCTGTCGAGGCGTGTGTCGACGACGCGGTCGACGCGTTCGGCTCTCTCGACCACGTGATCAACAACGCCGGAATCAACCAGCACCGATACACCCCCGAGCTCTCGCCCGAAGACTTCCAGCGACTGCTGAACATCAACGTCGCCGGGACGTTCGCAGTGACGAAGGCCGCACTCCCGCATCTCGAGGAGTCGACCGTCTCCGAGGGGCCCTCGGTGATCAACCTCTCGTCGCGACTCGCGTACAGCGGCGCGGACTACGAACCGCACTACGCGACGTCGAAGGTCGGCATCATCGGGCTCACGAAGAGCCACGCGCTCGAGTTCGGGCCGACGATTCGCGTGAACGCCATCGCGCCGGGGTTCATCGAGACGGATATGACCGACGCGACGACCTCGGAAGAAGAGAAGGAGCGCAAGCGCCAGGAGGTGATTCCGGTCGGCCGATTGGGGAAGCCCGAGGATATCGGACAGGCGGCCGCGTACCTTCGGGACGCTTCCTTTGTCACCGGCGAAACGCTGAACATCAACGGCGGTCAGCGGATGCAGTAGTTGGTTCCGTCGGCCGGTCGCTTCCGTTAGTCGATCGGTCGCTTCCGTCAGTCCGTCGTCACCGACTCGAGGAGTGCCCGACGGTCGATTTTGTCGCTGCTCGTCTTCGGCAACTCCTGTTCGAAGACGTACTGACGGGGACGTTTGAACGACTCGAGTTCGTCGGACGCAACGAAGAAGGCCTCGAGGTCGTCGCTCGATAGGTCCTCGGTCGCCGGAACGACGAACGCGGTGACGACTTCTCCCCACTCGTCGTCGGGGACGCCGACGACCGCACCCGAGACGACGTCCGGATGGCCGTGGAGGAGGTCCTCGACTTCCGCCGGATAGATGTTCTCGCCGCCGCTGACGATCATGTCGTCCTTTCGGTCGACGAAGTAGAGGAAGCCGTCCTCGTCTCTACGCCCGAGGTCTCCGGTTCGATACCAGCCGTCGACGATCGCCACGTCAGTCGCCTCCGGGTCTCGCCAGTACTCGAGCATACAGGTGGACGCGTTCACGAGGAGTTCGCCCACCTCGTCGGTGTCGACGACGGCGTTCGGAACGGGGTTCTCCGAATCGACGACCCGAACGGCCGCGTTCGGGGCGGCCTGTCCGATACTTCCCAACTTGTCGTCGTGGAACTCCGGGTAGATCAGCGTCCCGAAGACGATCTCCGTCGTTCCGTACGCGTTCACGAACTCGCAGTCCGACACGTGGTCCCGCGCTCGCTTCGCGACGGCGGCGGGCATCGCCGCGCCGGAGTACTGGATCATTCGCACGTGTTCGATGTCGCGATCCTCGATCGAGGGCTCGTCGACCAGCGCTCGCACGTGCGTCGGCACTCCCCACATGGTCGTGATTCCCTCCGATTCGATCCGCTCGAGCGTCGTCGCCGGATCGAACTCGTGCTGGACGACGTTGCACGCGCCGACGTTCAGCGCCGGCAGGACGTTACAGAGCAGCGGCCCGACGTGATAGAGCGGGCCGAGCGCGACGTTGACGTCCGTCGGCCGGAGCCGATTGTACGGGAGCGAGACGAGCGCGGCGTTCACGACGGTCCGGTGGGAGTGGAGGACGCCTTTCGGACGCCCGGTCGTCCCCGAGGTGTAGAGGAGTAGCGCGGGGTCGGACTCGTCGACGGTGACGTCGACCTCGTCGGCGTCTCGCATCCGGTCCGTGTCAGCATCATCGCCTTCCTCGAGTTGCCCGTACGACACGTCGACCGATTCGGCGTCGACACCGACTCCGACGACCAGGTTCGGCAACTCTTCGGCCTCGAGCGCATCGACGGTCTCCAGACACTCCTTGTCGAAGACGAGTCCGGCCGATTCGGCGTGCTCGAGGACGTACGACAGCCGCTTCGGTGGGACTCGGTAACTGATCGGGTTGAATACGAGTCCGGCGTACGCCGACGCGAACAGGAGTTCGACGAACTCGATCGAATCGGTCAACAGGGCCGAGAGGTGCGCTCCGGGTTCGAAGCCGGCCTCGAGCAGTCCGCTTGCGATATCCCGCGCACGCTCGTCCAGTTCCGCGAAGGATACCGTCTCGTCGCGTGCCGGCTCTCGGAGCGCGGCTCGATCCGGAAACCGGGCCGCGGCCTGTCCCAGAAGGTCGGCAGTGGTTGGCTGTGTCACACACGACGATATCGAAGTACACCGTAATAATGCTGCTGTCCGTCGCTCGGACTGAGCGTGTGGTGGCGGGCCATCCCACGGAATTATGTGGGATCCCACCAAGGTACGACTGCGATCGTCCCGGTCGCACGTGATACCATGATAACAACGCTCGAGCTCTCGGAGTCCCACCAGGAACACCGAGAGTCAGTACGCCAGTTCTGCAAAGCGGAGGTCGAACCGCACGTCGACGAGTACGAATCGTCCGGCACGTTTCCGACGGACGTCGTCGAACGGGTCGCCGAGGCCGGATTCCACGGGGTCCAGTACGGGACGGAGTACGACGGGCTCGGCCTCGATTACCGCTCTTACGCCATCACCATCGAGGAGCTCTCCCGAAGCTGGAAGCTCCTCGCCGGAACCGCCTCGGTCGCCGGCAGTCTCGTCGGCTATCCGATCCACGAGTTCGGCGCGGAGTGGCAACGCGAGGAGTGGCTCGGAAACATCTGCTCGGGAGCGTGGATTCCGGCGCTCTCGCTGACCGAACCGAACGCCGGCAGCGACGCCGGCTCGCTCGAGACCACGGCGACTCGAGACGGCGACGAGTACGTCCTCGACGGCGAGAAGGTATGGACGACGAACGGAAGCATCGCGAATTTCCTGGTCGTCGGCGTCCGAACGGACGAGGGAGTCAGCCTGATCGGCGTCCCAAAGCCGGCCGAGCGAGACGGCCTCGAGTTCGTTCGCGACATCCCGTGTATGGAAGGCGACGCCTCGATCGAGACCGAAATACGGTTCGACGACGTTCGGGTTCCGGCGGAGAACGTCATTGGGGAATCGGGGAAGGGCCTCCGATACGTCCTCGAGGGGCTGGACATCGGTCGAATCGGAACGGCCGCGCAAGGCGTCGGCGTGGCGCAGGGATCGTTCGAGGACAGCGTGGCGTTCGCCGACGAGCGCGAGCAGTTCGGACAGCCGATCCGGGAGTTTCAGGGGATCTCGTTCAAGCTCGCGGATATGGCGATCGAGATCGAAGCGTCGCGGCTGCTCACCCTCTCCGCCGCGGCGAAGCGGGACCGCGGCGAGCGAGTCACCTCCGAGGCGGCGATGGCGAAGACGAAGGCGACGGATGTCGCGATGGACGTGACGACCGAAGCCGTCCAGGTTCACGGCTCCCGGGGCTACTCGAAGGGCTACCCACTCGAACGGCGTATGCGCGTCGCGAAGGGGATGCAGATCTACGAGGGAACGAACGAAATCAACCGGATCGTGGTCGCGAACGGGCTCTATGACTGATCGTGAGAACAGTTATTAGCTGACCGGTCACACGTGTTATCGTGTCTCAACTGATCGACCTGACTGCAGAGATCACGGAAGAGATGGCGAACCATCCGAATCACGGGCGAAGCCCGCTGTTCCTCTCCGGCACTCGAATGAACCACGAGCAGGCCGAAGACACCTGGCGCGGAAAGGGGGTCGACGACCTGTCGCTGGTCAACGGCTTCGTCTACATCGCCGAACACAACGGGACGCACATCGACGCGCCGTTTCACCTCCATCCGGACGGCAAAACGATCGACGAGATCGGTCTCGAGGAGTGTCACGGCCCGGCCGTCTGGCTCGACGTCTCCGACGTTGGACCGAAGGGGGAGATCGGCCCCGAAGTGCTCGAAGACGCTGCATCCGATGCCGGCATCGAGGTCGAACGCGGTGACTCGGTGTTGTTGTACACCGGCTGGGACGACTACCTGCCGGACGACGAAGCGACGTACCTCGGGGAGCACCCGGGGCTTTCGGAAGCTGGCGCGGAGTGGCTCTACGAGCGTGACGTGAGCGTCGTCGGCATCGACTGCGGGAACGTCGACATCGCCGGCGACGTCTCAATGCCGGCTCACCGCGTCCTCCTCAGAGAAGGGGCCCCGGACTCCTACACGCTCATCGTCGAAAACCTCCGGAATATCGACGAGATTCCGTCCCACCGATTCGTCTTCAGCGCGACGCCCCTTCCGCTCAGCGGGGCGACGGCGAGTCCGATCCGCGCGTTCGCTATCGTCGACGACTGAACGGGACGCGTTACGCACCGGTATCGGGCAATAGTATCGGAGTCTTCACGAACCAACGGACGGCCGATTTCGGATTCGATTCTCACTCGCCGACCATCGCAGACGACGGGGGGAGCGTCCGCGCCGTCCGGGCCCCCTCGCTACTGCTTTCGGTGTTCCTCGACGACGTCCCAATCGAGTTCGATCCCGAGCCCCGGCTCGTCGGGAACCTCGATACGACCGTCCTGGATGAGCGGTTCGTCGGCGGCGACGAGGTCGTCCCACCACGGGACGTCTCGAGCGTGGAACTCGAGCGCGAGGAAGTTCGGGACCGTCGCCCCGACGTGAACGCCGGCCATCGTCGCGACGGGACTGCCGATATTGTGGGGACACATCGTCAGGTAGTAGGTGTCGGCCAGTTCGGCGATCTTCTTCGTCTCCGCGATGCCGCCGGTCTTCGGCACGTCGGGTGCGACGAAGGAGACGGCTTCCTCCTCGACGAGGTCGCGAAAGCCGTGGCGGCCGTATCGGTTCTCCCCGGTGAGCAGCGGCTGCTCGACGCTTCGGTTGAGCGTCGCCAGCGCGTCGGCGTTTTCCGGCGGCAGCGGGTCCTCGATCCACGCGAGGTCGTACGGCTCGAGGGCCGCACACAGCTTTTCGGTCGCCTCGACGCTGAAGTTCCAGTGGAGGTCGACTGCGACTTCCGCTTCGTCGCCGACTTCCTCCGTCACGGCTTCGACCAGCCCGCGCTTGTGTTCGATCTCGGGACCGTCGAAGTGGCGCGCGAGCGTGTCGATATCGCGGCCCGACGGGACGTCGAGGTCGAACTTGATGATCTCGTAGCCGTCGTCGACCGCCGCCCGTGCCGCCCGGGCGTAGGCCTGCGCCTCGTACGTTTCTTCCGGCTGTTCGTTGAGGGCCGACTCGACCATCCCCTCGCCGGCGTGGCAGTCCGCGTACATCCGGACCTCTTCGCGCATCTTGCCGCCCAGCAGTTGGTACACCGGCTGTTCGAGGATCTTCCCGGCGGCGTCCCAGAGCGCGAGTTCGATCCCGCTGATCGCGATCGTGCCGATCCCCTGCTGCGAGCCGCGGCCCGAGAGGCTCTCGCGCATGAGATGGTAGAGTCGCTCGACGTCCAGCGGGTTCTCGCCGACGAGTACGGGTTCGAAGTAGTCGGTGATCACCTCGTGGACGCCCGGCGAGGGATAGGACTCGCCGATACCGACGACGCCGGCGTCGGTCTCGAGCCGAACGATCGTCCACGGGAAGTTTCCGTCGACGACGATCGTCTCGAGACCGGTGATCTCGGGTGTCTCGGTCGAGCGACCTGGCGTTTGACCGAAGTCGGGCCAGATGCTCGAGGCTAACCGCGACGCGAAGTCTGCATACATGGTACCACAAAACACATTCCCGGTCGGTCATATTAATCTATGGGCGCACTGACTGAGGGGCAACTCGCGGTTCGTGTTACCGCTCGTCGGTCGGCAGTTCGGGGAGGACCTTTCCGGGGTTCAAGATTCCGTTCGGGTCGAACGTGTCCTTTATCGAACGCATGAGATCGATCGCCGGGCCGTGTTCCTCGTCCATGAACTTGCGCTTCCCGATGCCGACCCCGTGTTCGCCGGTCGCGCTGCCGCCGAGCGCGATCGCTTTTCTGACGACGCGCTCGTTCAGTTCGTTCGCTCGTGCGACCATCTCCTCGTCCTCGGGATCGACGAGCGAGGTGAAGTGAAGATTTCCGTCGCCCGCGTGACCGACACAGGAGGTCAGCAGATCGAGTTCCTCGCTGGCTTGGGAGACCTCCTCGACGATTTCCGGATACCGGGAGATCGGGACGACCACGTCACCAACGAGCGCGACCTCCCACCCCTCGCGGTAGGACTGGGTCGCCGGGTACTTGTCCCGGCGAGCCTGCCAGATATCGCCCAGGTTCTCCTCGGCCGCGGCCTCCCACGAGAGCATCCCGTGGTCCTCACAGATGGCCTTCGCGAACTCGAGGTCCTCCTCGATCCCGGCGTTGTTCGCGTGTAGCTCGATGATCAGCGTCGGCCGTTCCTCGAAGGAGACATCGTCGTGGTAGGCGTTCAGCATCTTCATCGCCGTCGTGTCGATGAACTCGATCGCACCGGGGACCAGCGCCGATCCGATGGCGTCCGCGACGGCCCGCGATGCGGCGGCGCGCGACGGGAACGTCACCAGTGCCGCCCGGCGATACTCGGGGATGCCGACCAGCCCGAGCGTTACTTCGGTGACGACGCCGAGGGTGCCCTCGCTCCCGACGAAGAGGTCCTTCAGACTGTACCCCGCGGACGTCTTGACGACGTCTCTGCCGCACTCCACGATGCGTCCGTCGGCGGTGACGACCTCGAGCCGCCGAACGTGGTCGCGCGTTTCGCCGTAGCGGACCGCGTTGAACCCGCTCGCGTTCGTCGCGACCATTCCCCCGATCGTTGCCACCTCCCCGCTCGAGATACCGGGCGCGAACCGCAGTCCGTTCGAAGCCAGTTTGTCGTTCAAGTCGTCGTAGACGACGCCCGCGCCGACCGTCGCCTGCAAGTCAGCCGGCGACACCTCGACGTGTTCGATCTCGGCCGTGCTGAGGACGATGCCGCCGGCGGACGGAATCGCGTTTCCCTCGAGACCCGAACCGCCCGACCGCGGCGTCACGGGGATGTCGCGATCGTTGGCTTCCGCGAGGACGGCTGCGACCTCGTCGGCCGACGCCGGCCAGACGACGGCGTCCGGCGTGCGGCCGGCGTGCGGGCTCTCGTCGGTCGCGTACTGTTCGCGCACGCTCTCGGTGTGGGCGACCCGTCCGTCGGTGACTGCGTCGTCCAGAAACGCGCAGTCGGAGCTCGAATCGGGGTTCCGTTGCATGATACCGCATGGTACGCGAACTGGCATAAAATCTCTCCGGTCCCCACACTACCAGTAGCTATTCGTAGATCGGCCGTCTGGGTGGAACCATGGCCTGTCCGTACCTCTCGTACCGACGATCCGACGGTGACCTGGAGTTCGATACCGAACGCGCCTACTGCGGCGTCGTCGAGGAGTTCGTCTCGCCGATGCGAGCGGACGTCTGCAACGACCGCCACGAACTGGACCACGAGCGAGACTGCGAGTTTTACCTCGACGCCGAATCCGATTAACTCGCCCGAAAATCGACGGCGACCGTCGTTCACCGAACGGAGCCCACGATTACTCCGACGACATGCCGAGGAGTTCACGCGCTTCCGCGGGGCTCGCGAGGTCCCGATCGAGCTGGTCGGCGATTCGCACCGTTCGTTCGACGAGTTGTGCGTTGCTTTCGGCGGGTTCTCCGCGGCGGTAGTAGAGGTTGTCTTCCATCCCGATGCGGACGTGACCGCCCATCACGATCCCCATCGTCGTCAGCGGGAGCTGGTGTGGGCCGATCGCGAGCACGTTGAAAATCGAGTTCTCCGGGAGGTTGTTCACCATGTTGACCATGTTCTCCGGCGTCGGCGGCGTGAGCGTCCCCGGTCCGAAGATGAGATTGATGTAGTACGGTTCGTCCAGCAACCCCTTCTCGATGAGGCGGTGTACTTCGTTGAGGTGACCGTTGTTGAACACCTCCATCTCCGGCTTTATCCCCTTCTCCTGCATCTCCTCGGCCAGCGAGTCGATCATGTGGCGGGTGTTCTCCGAGGTGATGTGCTGGTACCGATTCATCGGCCCCATATCGAGCGACGCCATCTCCGGGAGCGGATCGGTTCGGATTCCGGTCACTCGCTCCTCGAGCGGGATCCCCGTCCCGCCGGTCGTGTTCTGGATGATGATATCGTCGCAGCGATCTCGAACGGCCTCGTTGACCGCCTGGAGCCGACCGGCGTCTCGCTCGCCGTGTTCGTCACGCCCGTGGAGGTGGACGATAGCCGCACCGAGTTGCTCGCACTCGGAGGCCGCTTCGGCGATCTCCTCGGGCTGTTCCGGGAGGTTCGGGTTCGCTTCCTTTCCTTGGACGCCGCCCGTCGTCGGGACGGTCAGGATCAACTTCCCGCCCTCGAGGTAGTTCTGGTAACTCATCTACCACCTTCCAGACGGGCCACCACGAAAGCATTAATGGACGCCCCCGAAACGGTCGACCATGGAAGGACACTCTTCCGGCGACAGCGAGGCCGTTTCCCGTCCTGCGATCATCGGCGCTGGTACGATGGGCCGTAATATCGCCGTCGCCAGCGCGGTCGGCGGCCAACCCGTGACGTTGTTCGACATCGACGACGAGGCACTGAGCGACGCGGAGTCGGAGGTTCGATCGACCGTTCGGACCCTCACCGACCGCGGGGTCGCGGACGTGACCGACGTCTCCGAGGTCCGCGAGCGCGTGACGTACGTGAGTAATCTCGAGACTGCCGTGGCGGACGCGCCGCTGATCATCGAAGCGGTCACCGAGGATCGCGAGACGAAAGCGGCCGTCTACGAACGGATCGAACGCCACGCATCGCCGTCCGCGACGCTGGCGACGAACACCTCTTCGCTGTCGATCACCGAACTCGCCGCGTCGCTCACCCACCCGGAGCGATTCTGCGGCATGCACTGGTTCCACCCGGCGCACATCGTTCCGGTCGTCGAAGTCGTCTACGGCGAGCACACCACGGACGAACCCGTCGCCGTCGCCACGGCGTTTCTCGAGGCAATCGGGAAGGACCCCGTCGTCGTCGAAGAAGACATTCCCGGGTTCATCGCCAACCGGATCCAGTCGGCGATGGCCCGCGAGGCGTGGGCGCTGCTCGGGGCGGGCGTCGCGAGCGCCGAGGACATCGATCGCGCGGTAAAAGGCACGTTCGGCTTTCGCCTGCCGACGCTCGGCGTTCTCGAGAAGGGGGATCACTCCGGTCTCGACGTTCATCATACGGTCCTCTCGGAACTGCTCGAGGAGATCGACCGGCAGACGACGCCGCCGTCGGTGCTGTCCGATCTCGTCGCCGAGGGACGGCTCGGCGTGAAGACCGACCGCGGCGTCTACGACTGGTCCGAGGCCGACCTCGAGCGAACGATGGCCGAACGTGATCAACGACTCCTCGATCAACTCGAGGTCTACCGGGCCGCCCGCGGGCCGCCCGAGTCCCCCGACGAGTTCGAGCCCGGTTCCTGAGGCGGGTTTGCCGGTCGGTACTCGGGGAAATCGCGAGTACGGTTATATAGCTGGAATCCAAACATACGTTGAAACCATGTACCAGTTCGTCATCCCGGTGGACGAAGACGAGACGCGAGCGAAGAACGCAGCCGAGTACGTCACGGAACTGATCGGCGAATCGGGGCTCGACGTGGGCCCGGAGAGTCTCTCGGTATCGGTGGTGAACGTCTTCAAGGAGTTCAAAGCGATCGACGACGGGGGCAACGTCAAGTCGAAGGACCTCTACGACGAAGACGCACTTCCGGAATCGATGGTGACCGTTCGGGATTTGCTCACCGCGGCCGGCGTGTCGGTCGACCTGGAGCGCCGTCACGGCGATCCTGCGGACGAAATCGTCGAATACGCCGACTCGGTCGACGCCGATACCATCATCGTCCCCGGTCGGAAGCGGTCTCCGGTCGGCAAGGCGGTGTTCGGAAGCGTCACGCAGGACGTTATTCTCGACTCCGATCGGCCCGTTACAATCGTCTAGCTGTTGCAGTCGGTTAGAACGATCAGAGGATTTCTCGTTTCTCGACCCGGAGTCGCCGATTAACGTTAGACGAGCCCGTCCGACGGAAGTCGGTCGCGCTCGGACTCGTCGAACCCGAGTTCCGCAAGTACCTCCTCAGTGTGTTCGCCGAGACGAGGTGGTTGGCCGTTCGCGTCGGTCTCGAGCGAGGAGAAGTTGACCGGGTTAGCCGGCGACTTGAACTCTCGAGCTCCGGGTGTTCCATCTCCGCGACCATGCCGCGCGTCTCGATGTGCGGATGGTCGACCAGCGTTTCGACGTCCCGTACCGGCGTGCAGGGAGCGTTTTCGTCCTGGAGGATCGTCATCCACTCGTCGGTCGCTCCGAGAACACGTCGTCGAGGACGGGGTCGAGTGCCTCGAAACGACAACGGCCTCTCGTCATCACGTGACCGTGAAGCGATCGCGGACAGCGAGGGATCTTTGATCCCTCGAACAGCTACTCGCGTCCAGCTATCCGGGTGGCGGTACCCGTTCACACTCATTACTCAGCTACCGGTGTTCGTAGAGTTATTCCATTCAGCTGATCGTATATGGTTCATACATATTGGACGCTTTCACAACTATGTTCGACTAGTATCTCGGAATATTGCTATCTGTCCGCCCCACTTTTAATAGGGGGCGAAGTAAGCGTAGTCTTCGGGGAAAGTTTTAAATAAGGTTGGCTATATCATCTATTACAATGGTTGAGAATGGTAATCAGTCACGAAGGGATGTGTTAAAGGGTACCGCTGGAATCGGGACGATCGCTCTCGCAGGGTGTCTGGGTGGGGACGACGATTCGATCGACATGACCGTCGGCTCCTCGTCCTCAGGGTCGTCGACGTACGGGAACTCACAGGCGATTCAGCGGGTAGTTAGCCAAGAGTCCGATACCGTCAATTTCATCACGCAAGACGCGGGTGGTGACCCACAGTCGATTCGACTGTTCGCCGACGGCGAACTGAACTCCTACTCGGCGGGGAACTACATCTTGAACCAGGCCCTCGAACAGACGGGTCCGTTCGAAGAGCCGGACGATGTTTCGGAGTTCCCACAGCACGGCTTCGGTCACCTCTCGCTCAACCTCTACTGGATGGCCCTCGAGGACAGCGATATCGAGACGACCGACGACCTCCCCGGACAGGATATCTACGCACTCCCCGCAGGATGGGGACTGCGTGCGATGACCGAGGAGATGTACGGTAATGCCGGCCTCTGGGAGGATCTGGAGGAGGGTGTCGTTAACTTCGAAACCAGCGAGGCAGCGAGTGCACTCGAGGAGGGCCGAGTCGATGCGTTTGTCACCTACAGTTCGAACTACGACCAGTTACCGTCGTGGGCGGTCGAAATCGACTCGCGTGCCGATGTCAGGGCGATCGAGATGACCGACGACTACATCGAGGCGGCCGAAGATTTCGCCGGCGCAGGTTACGAGGAAGTCGACGAAATCGGCGGGTGGGATCAGGACGTTCAGGGAGGCGACTTCCCGAAACATACCTGGACGGAGACCTACCCGTATCTCTTCAGCTCCGAGATTCCAGCAGATGCAGTGTACGAGCTAATGGAAATCTGTCATGAGCACTACCAGTCGATGCAGGATGCGAATCCGACGATCCTCGACTGGGACGATCCGGATAACTTCACGTTCGCGCTGACGCACACGGACGAAATTCCGATTCATCCCGGCGCTGCAGACTGGTACGAAGACAACGGCGTTTGGGACGATAGCTGGACTCGCGGCGACGAATAGCTCACGGCCACATCCGCTACGGGCAACAAACTATGGTTTACTCAATTTCAAACAAAGACCGATTAGAGGTCGCCAACGACCTAGTAACGGCATTAGCAATTATAACGTGGGTCTGGGTCCTGTACTATGCGTTCACGCAACGAATGGATCGCATCCTGTTCACGGTGATTTTCCTCGGGGCCATCATCGTCGTCTACCTCGGTAGCGAAATGATCGAGGCGTACAGGGACGAAAGAATGCTGGAGGTCGCGGGTCTCGGTGTCTCCGCGGTCGTCACCATTGTGACGACTGTCTACATGACGGCGTTCTATAACACGCTGTTATCGGTCCGTGTTGGCACCGCGCTACCTCGAGAGTACGCATTAGCTGCAGCGTTCGTCCTCGTCATCCTCTATCTCTCGTATCGTGCCTACGGTTTCACGTTCCTGGCCGTGATCGTTGCCGCGTTGCTTTACGGACTCTACGGCGATCTCGCTCCGGGTATCCTCCGCCACGGTGGGTTCAGTCTCAACCGTACGGCAAACATCATGGTCCTCGACTTTCAGGGGGTATACGGATCGATATCGAGGATTATCGCGACGTGGGTCGCGTTATTCCTGCTGTACGCCGGATTAATGCGCGGCTTCGGGGCGTTCGATCTCATCATGCGCGTCGCGTTTCGGATGGCGACGTACGTCCGCTCCGGAATTGCGCTGTCCGCGGTGACCTCGAGCATCATCATCGGTTCGATTACCGGAAGTCAAGCGGCAAACACGGCTATCACTGGATCGTTCACCATTCCGCTGATGAAAGAGAGCGGAATGAAGAGCGAAACAGCTGGCGGTATCGAATCCGTCGCATCGACCGGCGGGCAGATCATGCCCCCTATCATGGGAGCGGCCGCATTCGTGATGGCCTCGCTGCTCGGCATTACCTACGTGGAAGTCATGGTCGCAGGTATCGTTCCTGCCCTCATTTTCTATGGCTCCGTCGTTATCGCCGTTCACTACAAGGGCGTCGGCGAACTTCAGGGCAAATCGATCGAACTCGATGCTGCAGATAAGTTCGACGAAACGATGTCGACGAAAGAGTTTGCGGTCCAGTGTCTCCGATTCGGCATTCCGTTCGCCGTCCTGATCTATATGCTCGGCGTGCTCCAGTACACCGTGCTTACGTCCGCACTCTACACCATCATCGTGATGTTCATCACCGGCTTCGGGTTCCCGTTAGCGACGGCGGCTTCGGAAGGAGACGACGTCAAGGAGGAGTTCGTTTCCCTCCTTCACGATACGGCATTCGGCTTCAGAGAGGGCGCGATGATTCTCGCACCGATCGCGATCATCATTGCGGCGATTAACGGCGTCGTCGACGTCTTCGAGGCCTCGGGTATTCCGGGCGTTCTCTCACTCGCCCTCCTCGATATTTCTGGCGGCGTCATGCTGTACGCAGTGATCCTCGCGATGGTTATCTCGATCATTCTGGGACTCGGAATGCCGACCGTCGCGGCGTACGTCATCGTCGCGTCGTTGATTGCCCCCGCGCTGGTCCAGCAGTTCTTCGTTCCGGATCTGGCAGCCCACTTCTTCGTGCTGTACGCGGCGATCCTGTCAGGGCTGACGCCCCCAATCGCGATCGCAGTCGTGGTTGCGACAGGGATTGCGGGAAGCAATTTCTGGCGGACGGTCCACGAGGCGCTGAAGATCTCTGCGCCGATCTACGTCTTGCCGTTCGCGTTCATCTACAATCCAGAAATCGTCGTCGGTGGCTGGGGAATGGAGACGTTCTTCTCGGGACTCATCGCCCTGCTTGGCGCGCTCGGCATCGCTCACGGTCTCAACTATTACGGGAAGTTCTTCCACGAGAGCCCGTTCGTCAAGTTCCCTGTCAAGGGTGTCTTCTTCGTGCTCGGTGTGCTCGCGATGGTCTATCCTGACATGCTGGTCCGTCTCGTCTGCATTGCAGTCATCTTGACGATGATGGCAGTGCAACTTCGGAGCCACATCTGGAAACGATTCGGTCAAAAATCCACGACGGAGAGCGTCCAAACGGCCGAAGATTGAGAACGGATCGGTTGGACTTCGACCGGTTTGCGCTCGTTCGCGGTTTCTTTTCGCGTTTCGGTAGGATACTGGTCACGGTAACGGAGTAGTCGATTCGGATTCAGCTATCCGTTTGGCCTCTCGAAGTTCTTCCGACGGTCCCATCGGAGCAATCGTTATGTACACTGAGGATAGTTACCTATGAGCATGTCATCGTCCCTATCCGAGAAAACGGCCGTAGTTACCGGTGCAAGCGCCGGTATCGGCGAAGCGACTGCAGAGATACTGGCCAAGTGCGGAGCAAACGTCGCGATGGTCGCTCGTCGAGAAGCAAAATTACAGACGATAGCTGACCGTATCGAGGCAGAAACGGAGGGTTCAGCCCTCGTCCTTCCCGCGGATGTCAGCAACGAGGACGAAGTTCAGGCCGCAGTAGAACACACCGTCGAGGCCTTCGATGGAATCGACGTGCTGGTCAACAACGCCGGAATAGCGACCGGCCACGAGACGGTAGCGAACACGCCCACCGAACAGTATCGGACCGTGATGGGTGTAAACGTGGACGGGGTCTTTTTCATGACTCGAGCTACACTTCCGTACCTTCGCGAGACGGCCGGGAATGCGATCTTCCTCGGCAGCTTTGCCGGACAGTATCCGCGACCAGGTGCACCAGTGTACGCCGCGTCGAAGTGGTGGGTACGGGGGTTTGCACTTAGTTTGGCTGGAGCGGTTGGTAGCGACGGGATCGGTGTCAGCATCATCAATCCGACCGAAGTACGAACGGAATTCGGGAAGGAGTACAGGGACGAGATATCCCAGGAACGGTTCGATCCGGACGAAGTCACTAATCCGAAAGCGATAGCGGAAGCGATCGCTTTTGCAGCCGAACAGGAACCGCCGAACGTCGTCAACGAACTCGACCTGTATCGGCGGGATAAATTCACTCCCTTTTAGCGGATCGAATCCGACCGTTGCGGCCGGGAAAACCCGCTTTTTCCGGGAACGACACCGACTCGTTCAGCTTCGGTTGTGGTGGTATGGAGTCCGGAGTGTACGCTATCTATTGCGGGCCGTCATCGTCTCACGTCCTCTCTCAGAGAACGCAGACTAGAACTTTCCTCTCACAGCGAACAGACTTAGATTCGGCCTGTGAAAAAACTGGCAGACATAGCGGACCTCTTGGATAACTGTGCGAATGATTAATTAACGCGGAAATCGTCAACACGCTGTATGACTGATAACACAGGGGCGAGCGAGTTCGTGAAGTCCGATCAAACGATGTTCTCTATCATCGAATGCATTCATCAGCACGACGAGATGGGGGTTACGGAGTTGGCGGAAGCAGTTGACTTTTCGAAAAGTGCCGTTCATAAACACCTAAAAACGCTGGAAGAACACGGGTACGTCGTCAACAACGGCGGGCGATATCAACTCGGACTGAAGCTGCTAACGCTCGGGGGTCATATCCGTGACCGGAACTCGTTCTGTCGATGCGCACGCTCTACGGTTGAGGATCTGGCCGAAGAGAGTAATCAAATGGCGTCGTTCATTCTCCGTGACCGGACACACGGCGTCTTCGTTTTCATCGAAAACGATCGCTATGGCCTCCGAAAACCGGTTCCACTCGGGAACCGGTACGTTATTCACCAGAACGCCGCAGGAAAAGCGATCCTCGCCGAACTCCCCGACGAGACGGTTCAGGAAATCATCGAAGAAACGCAACTCCCGCGTGAGACGGACAACACTGTTACCGATGCAACCGAGCTATGGAACGAACTCGAGGAGATACGCGATCAGCGATACGCGACGAGCACGGGGGAGCGAATCGAGGATATTCAGTCGATCGCTGCTGCGGTCAAGAGTCCCGATACGGATCAGATCGGTGCGATCAGTATTACTGGCCCAGCCGATCATCTATCGCAAGATACTGTACACACCGAGTGCGCGGAACTGGTACGGGAGGCAGCGAACGAACTCGAACTGCGAATGCGGTACGTCGAATAGCGACCGCGAACAGTCTCCGTGACCTCTTTCATAGAGTGATTACAAAGGTACCTCTGTAAATTAATGATAGGCTATTCGCCGACCGCTACTGAGTCTCATCCGAAGAAAATTACAAAGATCCTTCTGTAAACAATGATGACTAACTCATCGTCCTATTCGGAGGTACCCTGCCGTAGCTGTCGATCACTCGCGTGGCGATGGCTATCCGTGTCACACGCCGTTGAAACCGGGATATCTACGTCTGCTTCGGCCGGGCGTGGTACTCTCGACGGGATAGATCTTTTTAGCACATGAGTCAGTTCCTGGTTGACACACCTACCGTTTTAGTGGCGTGTTACGTAGTGGCAGTGACTGAGTACTACGTTCTCTGTGAGCGAACAGCGGGGGCGATTCGAGGTCCGATAGCGGCTGATTCGGACTCCCGGATCGGTGAGATCGGCGCTTCGGAGTGGATTCGGATTCGAACTGAGATCCAATCCGAAACTGCTGGTTCTCGTCGGGCCCGGGGCTGGCAAACTCTGGGAGGGTCACCCGGTGACGGAGTCGTACTTGGGCTGCAGCGGATCACTGTCCGCTCATCGGAGGGACTCGTTCTGGTTGCTCTCGTCGACAGGGCGTATGCTCGAGTCGATGGGACGGACCTACGACACACGGAAACCGACCGGCGGAAGCGATCTCGAGATTGGGGAACATATAAGAACGCATCGGACGACGTCAGCGTATGGAACCGGTCAGATCCGCGCTGTTCGTCCCGGGGAACCGCGAAGAGTGGGTCGCGAACGCCCACACGAACGACGCCGACGTCGTGATCCTCGATCTCGAGGACTCGGTCCCGCCGGGGGAGAAAGAGGCCGCGAGGGAGATCGTCGCCGACAACGTCTCGGCGCTCGCCGACGAGGGACAGCGCATCCACGTGCGCGTCAACGCACACCCGAACGCGAGCCAGGGATTCGCCGAACACGACTACGAAGCGGTCGTCCGCGCTGGCGTCGAGGCGATCACCGTCCCGAAGGTCAGGAACCCAGAAGATCTCGAGCGACTCGATTCGGTGTTGACCCACATCGAGCGCCGCGAGGGACTGCCCGAAAACAGCGTCGAACTGCTGGTCAACATCGAGACGGCACAGGCGATGCGGCAGGTGTACGATATCTGCACTGCCGCGGAGCGAGTCGCGACGATCGGCTGTGGCGCCGTGAAGGGGACCGATACCAATCGAGCGCTCGGCTTCGAGTGGACCGGACCCGGACGGGAGGGGTTAGAAACGATTCACCTCCGCCAACAGGCGCTAATGGACGCTCGAGCGGCGGGTATCGAACACCCGCTCGCCGGCCCGTACGTCGACGTCGGCGACATCGAGGGACTCAGAGAGGACATGCAGTTCTCGCGGGAGATGGGCTATACGGGCTACATCGTGATCCACCCTTCCCACGTCGAACACGCGAACGAACTGTTCCTCCCCGATGCCGAGACCGTCGAGTACTGGATCGGCGCGCTCGAGGCGCTCCAGGAGGCCGAACGGGAGAACAAGAGCGCGATCACCTACAAAGGGGAGATGATCGATATCGCGAACATTTCGACGGCGGAACGCTACCTCGAGTACGCGAAAGCGTTCGAGGACGACCTCGAGATCGAGACCGATCTCGACGCGTACTGACGAGAGCCCCGACGGATTATGACTCACTCACTCGCGTTCATGCCATCTCCACGAGTTCCGAGAATGGGGTGGCGGCCGCTTTGTGGAGTCTGTACCGAATCGCTCTTCGTCCATCTCCTGTCACGACCTCTTCAGTAGTGAGAACGCTTAATAACGCTTGTCAGTTGAGTATAGACAATGACTGGGATCTCAAACGTCCTTCTGGATCAAGAACACCAACTGTTTCGAGACGAGACGAAACGGTTCGTCGAGAACGAGGTGCTGCCGGAGGCGAGCGAACGGGACCCGAACCGAGAAGAGATGTCGGCCGAACTCGTCGACAATCTCCGCGAGATGGGTTTTTTCGGCATTCTCATCGACGAGGAGTACGACGGTCTCGGGCTGGATCTCAAAGCCTACGCGGTGATCGCTGAGGAACTCTCTCGAGGCTGGCTCAGCGTCGGCAGCATCATCGCTCGCGGCCAGAGTCTCGCGGGGGCGACCGAGGAACAAAAACGGGAGTATCTCCCGAAGATGGCGAGGGGAGAACTGCTCAAGAGCATCGCGATCAGCGAACCCGACGCCGGAAGCGACGTCTCAAACATGCGACTGCAGGCGGAGCGAGACGGCGACGAGTACGTCCTCAACGGCCAGAAGATGTGGTGTACGTTCGCGAAGGGGTCGGATTTCATCCTGACGTACGCCGTCACCGACTCCGATGCGGAGCCGTCCTATCGCGGCATCTCGGGATTCATCGTCGAAAAACCGGCTGGAACGTTCGACCGAGAGGGGCTGAGCGGAACTGCGATCGACAAGATCGGTTACCACGGCTGGAAGACCTGGGAAGTCAACTTCGACGACGTCCGGGTCGACGCGGACAAACTCGTCGGCGGCGAGGAGGGGCAAGGGTTCTACCAGATTATGGAGTTCTTCGAGGAAGGCCGGGTTCACACGGCGGCCAGAGCGGTCGGACTGGCTCGCGGCGCGCTCGAGGACTCCCTGGGATACGCGGAGGAACGAGTGCAGTTCGACGAACCCATCTCGGAGTTCCAGGCGATCCGGTTCAAACTGGCCGATATGGCGACCGAGGTCGAAGCCGCTCGAGCGTTGACGCTCCTCGTCGCCGACGCCGTGGACCAAGGCGAGGGCGCGGACGCCGAGGCCGCGATGGCGAAACTGTTCGCGAGCGAAGTCGCGGAGCGCGTCACGAGTGAGGGCATTCAGATCCACGGCGGCTACGGATACACCACTGACTTCGACGTCGAGCGCTACTGGCGAGACGCCCGACTCACCCGAATCTTCGAGGGGACGAGCGAGATTCAGAAACGGATCATCGCCGATAAACTGCTCTCGTCGTAGTTCTCGCCCGAACTTTCTCGCCGTTATCGCTCGACGGGCACTGCCCGCAACGATCAGGCCTCTGAACAAGTCCGAAAATCACCATTTTAGCGGAGCGTGTTCGGTTAGTCAACAACCCACCGGCTCGTACTGTAATTTCGATCACAGAAACGATGATAACGTGTACCATAGAATGAGTACGTACTCAATGACTACCGCGACCGCCTCTCCTGACGGTGCACCTCGCCCTCGAACCGTGCACAACGAAGCGACGCAGACGATCGAATTCGGAGTCGTCACGATGGGACTGCTCGTCGTCTGGCTCGTCTGGGTGTCCGACGGCCACTCGCCGATGCCCGGCCTGGGTGCCGATTTCTCTCCCGTCGAACTCGGGACCCTCGTCGCCAGTAGCTCCATCCCTGCGGCGAGAACCGCCGTCGATCGGGAGCGCGAGCAACTGATTCAGGAGCGCGACGGCTTCCACCAGTTCACGACGGAGGTCGACTCGATTCCCGTCTCAGCCGACGGTGGCGCGGGTCTCCCGCCGGTCGGCGTGAGGCAAGCGAACGCGGTCGTGGGCGAACTCGATAGCGTTCGGGCCGCCTACCGCGAGTGCATCATGGAACTCGAGCATTTCGATCAGTTGTACGGCGAACAACTGTACGACAACATGGCGTCCGAACTCTCGGAAGACGTCGCGATGGCCGTCGTCCACGGCGACCGGTTCTCGCTTCCGGTAAAACGAGCGACGATCCAGCGGGCGACCGAGGCCAGTCTCCGCCGCGAGCGACTGTTACAGACGGTCGACGCCGAACGTGATTCGCTCGACCGCGCGGAACGCGAGCTCCGTGCGCTCGCATCTGATCTCGAGGCCGAACCGTCGCTGTCCGAGTTCACGCTCACCGAACTCTTCGAACACGAGCGACGGTTGTCCCGGTGGAAAGTTCGGTGCGAACGATCGCTGCGACGTCGCCAACAGCACATTCACGCCGAGAGCACGTTCCGATCGAACCCCGACCTGCTGTTCGTTCAGCCCTATCTGTACGCCGAACTCGAGACTCACTTTCCGGTGTTAGACGCCTGTCTTCGACTGCACTCGCGACTCGAAACGCGCCAGCAGGCGGTCCACCGCGCGATCACGTATCGGTGATCCGGTTACCCACTTACAGCGGCGTCCCCGCACGGGTTGGCGAAGCTCGGTGTCCTGTACTGCGGTGGTTACCTATCTCCGCCGAATACTACTCGATAACCCGCTATTTTCGCGACACTCGAAATCAGATCGAGATCAACTTGGAATTTGTAGAGCGAAAAGCAACATCACGGCAGTTGATAACGCCCTGTATTCAGGTTCAACGCGCTCGACTCTCGCTTTCAAATACTGTTCGGAATCCCGAGACATCTGGCGTTTTTCGGGCTCGGTCAACGGTCTATAATTGAGTTCACAAGGCCAATCTACAGTTGAAAACGGGTGCAACCCGAATCACTTACGGTTACCGAGACTGTGATACAACTCAATTATAACCAGGACTGGTTGTACGCTGCTATTGATCTTGGGTCAAACAAATCGCTTCATACAACGCTTGAAACGCGTATAACGAAGCTTATAGCGAATGCATTGGTTCGGGAACTACGCGAGAAGCACGATCTCTTTGACATCGTGTTTCTTACTGGTGACAATCACTCACCGAACTATGCATGTGAACGTCACTATCTTGATTTCAGATACGAACGAGACGGAACCATAAATCGCGTTGAATGTCTATTTAGAGAGGTAACACGACGCACCTAACTGTTTTCAAACTGCTTTACCAGCGCTAAAGAAACAACTGTTGACCAGTGGCTCTACTTATTCTTGGTCATTCGGAATCTGGTAATCTGAACACGATCCAAATTATCGTAGCCATTGAACGTCATTGTACACCTGATCGTACGAGGGCTGTGCGGTTCGGAGCGTGCGCGGTTCGGAGCGAGCGCGGTTCAGAGCGAACGGGAGAGACGACCCGCGAACTGTACGATCGGTGTGTCAATCGCTTCATCTGTCACTATTGGAAGCAGGAGGTTTTAGGCCCAAATGGATATACTGTTCACACATCATGCAAAATTCATATCGAGGATGTAGTTATTTTACAAAATCGCATTTCACCACCACGTGGACGGGTATTGTTACAACCATACTACCGTAAATCGGCCGGCAATCCGAACGCTTTTTGCGTGGCGGTCTGTAAAACGGGATAATGACTGAACGCAGACAGCCGGCCGATTCGAACGACTCCTGTGGATGTAAGCTCGGACGCGTCGCCGGAGAGTACGGGCTCCAGCGCCTCGACGACCAACTGGTCGAATACTGGACCGGCGAGCGGGACGAAAAGATGAGCACGCGCCAGCTCGCGACCTATGTGAACCAGCGGGTGCTCGAGACCGCACTCGAGGACGCGAATATCCTCCTCAAAGACGGGGAGATCGAGAACACCTACCGGCTGTTGACCGACGACGACGTCAGTAGCGGGACACAGGTCCAGACGCGAAACGAACTCGAGCGTGACGGCGTCGCGATCGACGATGTCGAATCGAACTTCGTCTCACACCAGACGGTCTACAACCACCTGACGGACTGTCTCGAAGCGACGCTCGAGACGCCGAGCGACGATGAACGAGTGGAACGAAGCGCCGACAAACTCGGGGCGCTGCAGAACAGAACTGAGGCAGTGACATCGGACACGGTCGCCCAACTCAAGCGAAACGATATCCTCGACGTCGGCGAATTTAACGTGACCGTCTCCGTAACCGTGACCTGTGAGGACTGCCTCCAAGAGTATCCGATTCGGACGCTGTTGGACGAACGGTCCTGTGACTGTCAGGACGCGGCCGCGGAGGATACGTCATAACAGGGGTCCAAATCGACGATTTCGCAACCAGTTCGCCGCGTACCGAAGGGGCAAAATATTTTTGATGGGAGCGAGAACGCGGTGATATGGAAAGTGAACTGGATAGGGCGGAACGTGATACTCCAGAGCGAGCGACGCTCTTCGTCGACAATATCGGCGGGATCGACGAGACGGAGGTCTCGTTTCAGCCAGGGGCGACAGTGCTTTCGGGACGAAACGCAACCAATCGGACATCGCTGTTGCAGGCGATTATGGCCGCACTGGGGAGCGATCAAGTCAGTCTCAAAGCCGACGCCGAGGAGGGGCGGGCGGAGCTCGAGCTCGGCGACGAAACCTACCGACGGACGCTGCAGCGTCGAAACGGCACTATCGTTACCGACGGCGAGCCCTATCTCGACGATCCCGAACTCGCGGACCTCTTTGCGTTCCTGCTCGAATCCAACGAGGCGCGACGCGCCGTCGCTCGCGGCGACGATCTCCGCGAACTGATCATGCGTCCGGTCGACACCGACGCGATTAAGGCCGAAATCGAACAGTGTCAGCGACGGAAACAGGAGATCGACGACCAGCTTGCGGAGTTGGACGAGCTCGAAGGCAAGCTCCCCGACCTCGAGGCAAAGCGGACGCGAGTGACCGACGAGATCGAAGAGCTCGAAGAAGAGCTCGAGGACGCACAGGCGGAACTCGAGGAGACCAATGTCGACGTCGACGAACGGCGGGAAGAGCAGTCCGAACTCGAGGCGAAACTCGAGGAACTCCGTGATACCCGCTCCGATCTCGAACGCGTCCGCGATCGCATCGAAACCGAACGCGAAAGCATCGACGCGCTCGAGGAAGAGCGCGAGGAGGTCGAGGAGCGCCTCGACTCGCTCTCGTCCGGCGACGAGTCGGAGGTTAGCCGACTCGAGGCCGAGATCGAGACGCTTCAGGACGAGAAGGCGGCGCTCTCCGACGAGATCTCACAGCTCCAGAGCACGATCCAGTTCAACGAACAGCTCTTGGACGAGCAGGAGTCGGTGCTTCCGGACGCCGACGGGGGCACCGGTGGGGACGGCGAACCGGTGACGGACCAGCTTTTGGCTGACTCGGAGACGGTCACCTGCTGGACCTGCGGTTCGTCGGTCGCACGCGATCAGATCGAAACGACGATCGAACAGCTTCGAACCGCGCGCCAGGAGCGACTCGAGGAGCGATCGGGGATCAGCGCCGAACTCGACGAGAAACGGGAGACGCTGTCCACGATCAACGAGAACCGCACCGAGTACCGCCAGACGCAGCGACGCCTCGACTCGGTCGACGACGAGATCGAGCGCCGACGCGAGCGTATCGAGGCGTCGACTGCCGACCGCGAAGAGCTCACCGACGAGGTCGACGACCTCGAGGCTACGATCGACGACCTCGAGGCCGACGACTACAGCGGGGTTCTCGACCAGCACAAGGAGGTCAATCAGCTCGAGTTCAAACTGGAGCGAAAGGAACGCGAACGAGACGATCTCGACGATCGAATGGCATCGATCGAGGAGCGCCTCGACGAGCGCGAGACGCTCGAGGCCCGTCGCGACGATATCACCGACGAACTGACCGATCTGCGCACGCGGATCGACCAGATCGAGGGCGACGCCGTCGAGGCCTTCAACGAGCACATGGAGAACCTCCTCGAGGTGCTCGAGTACGGCAACCTCGATCGGATCTGGATCGATCGGACCACCCGCGAGGTCCGCGAAGGTCGTCGGAAGGTCTCGCGCTCGTCGTTCGATCTCAAGATCGTACGCAGCACCGACGACGGCGCGGCGTACGAAGACACGATCGACCACCTGAGCGAAAGTGAGCGGGAGGTGACGGGGCTCGTCTTCGCCCTCGCAGGCTACCTCGTCCACGACGTCTACGAGACGGTGCCGTTCATGCTTCTGGACTCGCTCGAGGCGATCGACTCCGAACGGATCGCGATGCTCGTCGAGTACTTCGAGTCCTACGTGCCGTATCTCGTCGTGGCGCTGCTCGACGAGGACGCACAGGCCGTCGAAGTGGACCACGGCGTGATCACGGAAATCGACTCGGCGTCGGCGGCCCAGTAACGGGGTTCGGTCCCGGGCTGGCTTTTTTTGCGCCTCAGCGGTCGGTTGGCGGCAGTGGAAACCGGAACCGTCTGTCCCGTTGCCGGTGCGGCGAACCGTGTGTGGCGGGTGGATTTTTCAACAGGTTAACTGGGCCCAATAGATACAATAGGTCCAGTAGGTGCAATAGCTACAATAGAAACACTGTTCACCGAGTATACGATTCCACGATGGACACTACTGTGAATTTGAATGGTTCGGGTACTGGGCTTTCTCCTATACTAGTTTCACAATGATAGGTTCTAACTTTCCAGTACTGATCTCGGATCGAACTGGTGCCGGCGTCCACGAATACCGACGAGATGGAACTCTGTCCGCGAATGAAACGCATTTTTGACCGTGCTATCCGTATCAACCGATACAGCCGACAGAAGACTCACGTCCACGGGTAAAGCGCCTGAAAATGCCGTAATCGTGCGTTATACTTGATATGAGTGATAGGTCGTTTCGCTTGAGACCGTATCACTAACCGACGAGCAGAACGACGGCATCGTCACGTTCGACACGAACTGGAAATCATATCGTTGATCGACTGTCACGCTCGCAGACCCGTCCGAAAGCGAGTATTTTAATGTTTTCGACGCCGGAAGTGACTGACTCCAGAGTAGTACTTGAAACCGGTACGATACCGAGCCGAAAATCGAATACGGAGTACAACGGGAGTCACCCGACGGCTGCCCGAACCGTGTAACGTCGGTTCGTCGAGGGTGACAGATCCCGACTCAATCGTACATCTCAACCCGGTTTCGACCGCAGTCGCTCGACTCGAGCGAACCGTCATCGACGAGAGCGGTCCAGAAGTCCTTCATGATCGCTCTCTCGCCCGACCCGCTCGAGGGGGTAGAGCTAAATGCTCGCTACACACAGTGTGCAGTGATGACGGCTACCGCAATAGCGATCGAGTCAGTGACCAAATCGTTCCGCAGCGAGACGGTGCTCCGCGATATCGAACTGGAGGTCGAGGACGGCGAGTTCTGCGTCGTGCTCGGCCCGAGCGGTTGTGGGAAGAGTACGCTTCTCAAGTGCATCGCCGGATTGATCGAGTCCGACGACGGGACGATCACGCTCGATGGTCGTGACGCGGCCGAGCTGTCCGTCCAGGAACGGAACCTCGGCTACGTGTTCCAGGAGTTCGAAGAGACGTTGTTCCCCCACAAGAGCGTCGCGGAGAACATCGCGTTCGGTCTCGAGCAACGGGACGACCCGCCCACTCAGTCGGAGATCGACGAGACGATCGACGAGATGTTGACCTTGTTAGCGATCGAGGAGACGCGGGACGATCTCCCGGGAGCGCTCTCGGGCGGGCAACAACAGCGCGTGGAGTTGGCACGACAGCTGTGTCGCAACTGCGAGGTGATGCTCTTCGACGATCCCTTGGCCGACCTCGACTACAAGCTACAGAAACGCATGGAACTCGAGATGCGGAGCCTCCATGCAGACCTCGGGAGTACGTTCCTCTACATCACACACAATCAGGATCAGGCACTCAAACTCGCCGACAAGCTGGTCGTGATGAACCGCGGCATGATCGAACAGATCGGCACTCCGGAATCGGTGTATCACGATCCTCAGAACGCGTTCGTCTGCCGATTCGTCGGCGACTCGAACGCGCTCGTGACGAACGGGAAGCCGACCGAGGTCGGCGACGGCGTCGTGGACGTCCAGACCGAGGCCGGTCCGATGCGGGCGACCGCACAGAACGGTGCCGAAAAGGAGACGGGGATGGTGATCGTCCGACCCGAAGCCGTATCGCTCGAGACGGACGACTGTGACGTGACAGTCACGGGCGTTCTCGAAGGTCGAACGTACACTGGCGAAACCACCGAGTTCGCGGTGTCGCTCGATGGAACCGACCGCGAGTTCTACGTCGTCGTTCCGGACAGCCCCGAGATCGGTGCGATCGGTGATTCGATCGAGCTCGGCTGGAACGTCGACGACGCGCTCTACTTCGACGAACTCAGCGTAACCGACACCGTTACCATCACGGATCTCATTGAAGAATGACAATGTCTGACATAGAATCCACCGAGGCGGACGTATCGCCGCCCGAACCAACGGCCGACGAATCGCAATCGGTCGCGCTCGAAGTCGACGAACTGACGAAGATCTACCCCGACGGAACCGTCGCCGTCGAAGATATCAGCTTCAGTATCAGGGAGGGAGATTTCTGCGTGCTGATCGGCCCCAGCGGCTGTGGGAAGTCGACGACGCTGCACTCGCTCGTCGGTAAAATCCCGGTGACTAAGGGAGCAATACGGCTCGGGGGCGAAGACATCACCGACGAGCCGACCTACGAGCGCGACATCGGACTCGTCTTCCAGGACTTCCAGCTGTTTCCACACCTGACGGTCGAGGAGAACATCGGCTACGGACTGGAACGTCTGCAGGTCGACGCAGACGACCGCACGGCTCGTGTCGACGACATGATCGAGATGATGCGCCTCGAGGAGCTGGTCGATCGCCACCCCGAGGAGCTCTCGGCCGGGCAGAAACAGCGCGTCGCACTCGCCCGGAGCATGGTCCTCAAGCCGAAACTTCTCTTGCTGGACGAACCGCTGGGAGATATGGACTACAAGCTTCAGAAACACATGGAGCGAGAGTTGCTCCGGCTCCACCGCCAGCTCGACACGACGTTCGTCTACGTCACGCACGACCAGACGCAAGCGATGCGGCTGGCCGATCAGATCGTCGTCATGAACGACGGCAAAATCGAGCAATCCGACTCCGTCGAGCGCGTCTACAACGATCCGGCGACGGCGTTCGTCTCGGCGTTCGTCGGTGACTCGAACATCCTCACGGGCGAGCTGACCGAGGTCAGCAACAACGGCAGCTACGCGCACATCGAAACGCCGCTCGGAACGTTCCTCGTAACCACGGAAAACCTTCGATCCGAACCGACATCCCTCGTGGGGGAACGGATCCCCTTCTCGGTCCGGCCGCAGTATCTCGAGGTCACCGACGACCTCGATAACAGCGTCAGTTGTCGGGTCGAAGACGTTATTCACCAGCCCGGATCGGGGACGCAGGTAATCCTCGAGGCGACCACGTCCGAGGGGACGGCCCACGAACTCCAGTTGAAGTCGTTCGACCGCATCGACCCGTCAGACACCGTCACTGTCGGCTGGAGCGCGGATCACGCGACGCTGCTCGAGCAAACGAGTATCGTCGACGGGATCGATCTCGAGACCGATATTCTCGGCGAATGAGCGTGCGACCGCGGGGTCGTGACCGACCCTCCCGCTGCGATCTTCCCATTACGATCGATCTTCGTCCGACCCCCGGATTCGTACGGTAACCGGCTGAACCCCGTCTCTGAGCGTCAGTTCTTCCAGTGCGGTGAGTTCCTCTCGCGTCGCCTCGAGCGTGCCGACGTGGTTTCCGGCGAGTTCGCCGGCCGGGCTCTTGAAACAGGTCGGGCCACAGGCGACCAGGATTTCCTGTTCGTTCCTGTAGCCGGGGTACAGCAGAATATCGCCTCGAGACGGGTAGACGGTGTGGTTCTCTCGGGGGAGCTCCGGGAGGTCGATCTCGTCGATGTTGATCCACGTCGCGTGGCCGCTCCACCGGACGTGCATCAGCTCCGAGGTCAGCGGGAGGAATTCTTGCAGCGCACGAACCGACTCGGGGGCCTCCGACTCGAGCAGCGGTGCCACGTACGTGTTCTCGCCGACGGTGAGGTGGAGTTCGCTCACGACGTTCACCTCGCCGTCCAGCCGCCGTCGACGCGCAGGACGTGGCCGGTGACGAACTCGCTTTCTTCGCCCGCCAGAAACAGCGCGGCGTCCGCGACGTCATCGGGGGTCCCGAACCGGGGCCACGGCGTCGACGCCTGCCAGTCGGCGAGAAGTTCCTCGTCCGTCTCTCGCCACTCGACGTTTTGTGCGGTCTCGATGATGCCCGGCGCCAGCGCGTTGACGTTAATCTCGTCCGCCGCGTAGTCGAGGGCCATCTGACGCGTCAAATTGGAGACGCCCCCTTTCGACGCGCAGTAGGCCGCACTGTTTTCCCCGCCGACCAGCCCGTAGATCGACGAGAGGTTGATAATTTTCCCGTGATCGCTCTCTTTCAGGAGCGGGAGCGCGTGTTTGCTCGCGAGGAACACCCCCCGGAGGTTGACGTCCATGATGGCGTCGTACTCGTCGGCGGGCGTCTCGTGGGCCTGATTCTGGAAGTAGATCCCCGCGTTGTTCACGAGGATATCGAGTCCGCCGAACTCGGTCGCCGCCGTCTCGAGCGCCGCTTCGATGTCGTCCTCGTCGGTCACGTCCAGTTCGACGTACTCGTAGTCGGCGTCGACCGCGTCGAGACGGTCGAAGACGGACTCCTCGTCCTCGAGTTTCGGCTCGCGTCTGACGTCGGTGACGACGACGCTCGCGCCTTCGGCGCCGAACGTTGCTGCGATCGCGTTTCCGATGCCCGAACTCGCACCCGTAACGATTGCGACACGGCCGTCTAGGCGTCCTTCTGTCATACGTCAACAGCATCCACGGCCGGGGAGAAATAGCTACCGCTCGGCTCGCTCGCCGGCGAACAGTCGCCGTCGCTCCTCTACGTCGTCGGCGACCGAACAGACGACGGCCAGTTTGATTCGCGCCTTGTGAGCCGGCAGGTCGTCGCCGTGGATCGCCCCGTGTGAACGCAGGGTGCTCCCGCCGCCGTCGCCGCCGTACACCGGGGCCGTCGTCCCAGCCTGACAGCGCGACGTGACGACGACGGGGGTGTCGTCGGCGACCGCATCGGCGATCGCATCGCCGAGGGCGCTCGTCGTGTTACCGAGTCCCGTTCCGTCGACGACGAGTCCGTCGACGCCGCCCTCGAGCGCTCGTTCGACCGGGCGACGCCCGACGCCGGCGCCGCTGGGAACGATCGCGATGTCGCTCGTCACCTCCCCCACGTCGAACGTCGCCGAGTAACTCCTCGGCTCGCGGACGATTCGAATCTCCGACCGCGTCACGGTGGCGACCGGTGCCGTACTCGGCGAGTCGAAGGTCTCGAGTGCGCTAGTGTGGGTCTTCGTCACGTCGCGTGCGGCGTGAATTTCGTCGTTGGTGACTACGTAGACGCCGTCGTCGAACCGTTCGTGAGTAACGGCCCTGACCGCTGCCAGCAGATTCGCCGGTCCGTCCGGACTGACCTCGTCGGGTCGTCGCTGTGCACCCGTGAACGCGACCGGAATCTCGCCGTCGAGGACGAGATCGAGAAAGTACGCTGACTCCTCGATCGTATCGGTTCCGTGGGTGACGACGACGCCGTCCGCGCCGTCGGCCGCGACGCGCCGGACGGCCGCCGTCAACTCAGCCATCGTCTCGAACCCCATATCGTAGCTCGGAATCTGGGCGACCTCCTCGACCTCGATCTCGGCGTGGCTCTCGGGTTCCGGGACGGCCTCGACCAGTTCCGCCCCGCGTTTGCTGGGCGTTGCACCGCCGGTCGCACTCGTGCTCGCGATGGTCCCGCCCGTGCTGAAGACGACGACAGTTGGTGGCATACACCATGATCGTCCGGGGATTGGTTATCTCTTTCGCACGACTGATTACCGTTACGGAATGTTCAACTGAATGCGGCCTTATGGTGTAACATCTCTTCTTCTGATGCCCCTAAGAGGAACGTTTAATACGGCTGGGTGTGTGTGACAGCCTGTAATGCCAGACGGTATCAGTAGACGAAACTTTGTTGCGTACGGTGGAGCAGCAGCGGGTGCCGCGCTCGCGGGATGTGTGGGTGGCGACGACGGACCGGCACGACCGCTCGAATGGATCGGCCCGGACTGGGCAGTCAGCGACGAACAGGCCGCGAAGATGGAGGAGATGTCCGACGTCGAAGTAAACACGACGATCGCGACGATCGGTGACACGCAGGCAAACCTCCTCGGCGGCGGCTCCCAGAACACGGACGTGTTCACCTCGGACACGACCGGCTCCGGGGCGCTCACTCGAGACAACCCGGTGACGATTCCGATGCCGGTCGAGGACCTGGACAACTGGGACGAAGAGCAGATTTCCGACCTGTTCACGAACCCTCAAGAGCGGCTGAGCCACCTCGGCGAGCAGGTCGAGACGGTCAATCGTGAGCTGTGGGTCGACGGGGACAGCCGCGACGAGATCCTGTTCTCGCCGTACGCCTACAACTTCGACGCGATGGGGTACAACCCGTCGTTCGTCGACGATGTCTCCCTGTGGAGTGCACAGTTCGACGAACAGTACGAGGGGGAGGTGATCGTCGGCGAGACGGCGGCGATCACCATTCCGCAGGCAATCATGCACCTGCTCGACAACGACATGATCGACGGGGAGATCGGCGAGTTGAACGACCCGACTGAAGACCAGCTCGATACGGCGATCGACTTCCTTATCGAACAGAAAGAGGCCGGACAGTTCCGCTCGACCTGGGAAGCGTACGGAGAGTCCGTGACGCTTATGGCCGGCGAGGAAGCGGTCATCGGCGACATCTGGCAGCCGGCGGCGATGGACGTTCGCCGGGAGGGAACGCCGTGTACCTACGCGACGATGAGCGAGGGCATTCAGGGCTACCGGTACTGGTACGGCGGGATGGCGACGCTCGAGGGCGCACGGGAGCGCCAGAACGTCGATCAGGTCACATTCCTGTACGACAAGGTTCACCTCGGCGCGTGGTTCCCCGGCTTCGTGCAGGGTCGCGGCTACTCGGTTCCCCACTACGAGAACGAGGAACTCGTCCGCGACGGCTCGGACGACTCCGGCGAAGGGATGGGGCCGGAGTACTACGATTGGGCGTACCGCGGCGAGGCCACCTACGAGGAGATCGACGAACCGGCACTGTTCGATCCGCTCGACTACGATTGGTCGATGGAGGAGGGCGACCCCGACTCGGACGGCGGCACCCGCGACAGCGGACCGATCGAGGAACGGATCGACCGCATCGGGTTCTTCCAGATCTGGCCCAGTGAGGCGGACTACATGGTCTCGCGTTGGGAAGACTTCCAGGCCGCCTGAACAGACTATGCTTTCGACACTTTCGACACAACCAGCGAGACGAATCAAATGAGTTCAGAACCGAAAACCGGAGTTTTGAGTCGGCTACGAATCGATAAAGACGATCTGAACAACGAGGTAACCGGCCTGGTAGCACCGACGGTCATCTGGTTTACCGTCTTCTTGCTCCTGCCATTGCTGGTTATCTTCTACTACAGCTTCCTCACCTACTCGTCGTTCAACGTGATCCACGAGTTCACGCTCTCGGCCTGGATCGATGACGTGTTCGCCTCCGGAGCAGTCCGCGGCGCGTTCGTCCGAACGATCGGGGTCGGAGTCGTCGTCACCTTCATCACGCTCGTGTTCGGCTACCCGCTCGCGTACTATCTTCGATTCCACACCACGCCCATGGTCGGGCTCGTCCTGCTGTTGTTCCTCGTCATCCCGTTCTGGACGTCGGAACTGATCCGGACGTTCGGCTGGTTCCCGATTCTCGGTCGAAACGGAGTCATCAACGGGCTGTTGATGAACCTCGGGATCATCGACGGGGCGATCGGCTGGCTCCTGTTCTCGTCGTTCTCGCAGGCGGTCGGCTACCTGCAGAACTACGTGGTGTTCATGGCCGCACCGATCTACATCTCGCTCTCGCAGATCGACGAGGGGCTGCTCAACGCGTCTGAAACGCTTCGGGGCAATCCCATCGAAACGTTCCGGAACGTCACGTGGCCGCTGAGCCTGCCAGGGGTCGCGATCGGCTGTATGTTCACGTTCGTCCTCACGATCGGGAACTTCACCGTTCCGTCGTTCCTCAGCGGCGGTGCCAACACCGTTCCCACCCTGATCTACAGCCGCTACAGCCAGGGGCTGAACTACCCATCGGCCGCCGCGCTCTCGATCACGCTACTCGTCGTGATCTTCGCGTTCGTGTTCCTTCTGTTCCGCGTCGTCGACATCACCGAGATCGCGAGCCAGGAGTAACTCGAGCCCCACGACTTTTGCTGTCGGGTCAAAATTCCGCCCGGTAGTCGACAACTCGAACGCTACGTCGTCCTCCCCGCAAAACCGCTCACTCGTGCCAGATCGTATCGTCTTGCTCGTCGAGATACGCCTGGTGGTTCTCCGCGTGTTCGTCATAGATCGCCTCACCCGGTTGCGTCGGCTCCTCGCTGAAGGTCGCATCGAGCGCGTCGTCGACGCGGAGCACGAGCGACGCGACATCGACCGCGTGCTGATAACACCGGAGCCGGACCGCCGTCGGATCGAGCAGGCCGGCCTCGAGCACGTCGTCGATCTCACCGGCCGGGAAGACGAGCCCCGGCGCGGTGCCGTTCGTCGCGTTCGTCGTCGCCTCTCGAAGCGAGGTGAGCGTCGTCAGGGTATCCATCCCCGCGTTCCGGGCGAGCGTCGACACGAATCGGTCCGTTGCGTCGGCGAACGCTTGGACGGCGAGCTGTTCCCGTCCGTCCGCCTCGAGGGCGGCGTCGCGGAGCGAGTCCGCGAGTTCGAGCTCCGTCGCCCCGCCGCCGGGGAGAACCCCCGCCGGACCGGTCGTCTCACCCATCGCCGTCGCGACCGCGGCGACGGCCTTCCGTATCTCCGTCGCGGCCTGCGCGCCGAGCTGGCCGTGAACGCCGCGGAGGAGGAAGGTGACCGACGCTGGGTCGGAACACTCATCGAACACAACCATCCGTCGGCGCTTTCGCCGACCCTGTCGCTTGTCGATCGTCTGCTGTTCGACCAGCCCCGCGTGGCCGAGATCCGCCGGCGTCACGTCGGTCGGGTCGACGACCGGCGTCGCGCCGGTTGCACTCGCCAGCTGCGCGAGTTTGAGGCGGTTGACGCCGCGGATCCCGACGATCCCGTGTTCGACGAGGAGCTCCTGATACGCGTCGTTGATGCCGGTTCTGGTCACGACGACGTCGACGCCGGCCTCGACGAGACCCGCGACGACTTCCTCGCGGCGGGTCGCGAATACGTCGTCGAACGCGTCGATCTCGTCGGGCGATTCGATGACGAGTCGCTCGCCGTCCTGCTGGAAGTCCGGGTCCTGCAAGCCGCCGGTCTTGCCGTCGTTGGCCTTCCCGCGCTTGAACCCGCTGATGACGAGGACGTTCGCGTCCGTCACCCGGTGTGGCATCCGCTCGTCACAGATATCGTTTCGATCGAGCACCGTACCGAAGACGAGTCGCGAGTCGTCGATCGAGCCCGAGCGAATCTGCCGGATGGCGAGCGTCTCCTCGTCCGGCATCCCGATCTGTCTTGCGGCCTCGACGGCACCGCTCGCCCACGTCTCCCGTGCGTTTCCGACGTCGTTGCCCGTCATCGCCGATCGCGCGACCATCTCCGCGGCGGCCGTCGGATCGTCGAACGACTCGAGCGGCCGCGAGAGCGTCTCCATCGTTTGTTCGACACAGTCGAGTGCGGCGCTGTAGCCGTCCTCGATGGTCGTCGGATGGACACCCATCTCGAGCAGGCGTTCCCCCTCGTCCAGCAGCGCGCCGAGCAGTACTACGGTGGTCGCGATTCCGTCGGGGACCAGTTCACCCTCGACGTCCGTCGTTCCCGGGCGTTCCGGGGCGACGAGCCGTCGGATAATCGGGCCCATCGGGTGTTCGACCGGAAGCTCCTCGAGGATCGTTGCCCCGTCGCTGCTGACCGTATCGACCCGCGTTTCGGGCTCCCCGGGTTCCCGTTCGGTCTTCCCCGCGCGGCTCTCGATCAGCGTGTCGTGGGAGAGCGGCCCCAGCGAGCTCTCGAGGACGCCGCGGATCGCTCGAGCGGCGACGATATTTGCGTGTGGAAACTGTAATTCCGCCTCCGAATCGGTTGTCTCTCCCATCTTCGATACTGTCATTCCGTCGGGCAGCAGGTAAAAACCTATCCCGCATAGCCGTCGTCGGAGATCTCGCGCAGTCGCGTCCCACGGTCTCCGCGCAGCATCTTTATATAATATGCCACCAGTACTCAAGGTAGATGGCGACAAAGCACACTTCGGTCGACAAGCAGATGGATCGATCTGCGCTCACGCGTGTCGTGCAGTGGGTCGATATGAAACGCCTGTTGGCAGCGTACTTTATCCTGATTTCACTGTATATCTACGCGCCGATGCTCGCGCTGATCGTCTTTTCGTTCAACTCGGGCGGAATCTCGCCGCCGTATCAGGGGTTCACGCTGGCGTGGTACAGCGAGCTAGCGGCGAATCAAGGGATCATCAACTCGGTGATGCGGTCGATTCAGCTCGCACTCGTTGTGACGGTGATCACGACGGTACTGGGGACCGCTGCGGCGCTCGCGTATCGCTTTGATTTCCGCGGCCGGAAGCTGTTCCTCTACCTGATCGTGCTCGGGATCATCACCCCCGGGATCGCGTTCAGCGTCGGTTCGACGCTGTTGCTCAACGAGGTACTCGGTCTGTCGCGGTCGATGTGGGTCGCCCTGCCGGCACACGTCGTCTGGACGCTCCCGTTTGCGGTGATCGTGCTGCTCGCCGGCTTCCCGCCGAATCTGGCCCAGAACGAGGAGGCCGCGCGAGTGATGGGGGCGAGTCGAGTGACCACGTTCCGCGAGATCGTGTTGCCACAGATCGCCCCGACCGTTCTCGGTGCGGCCGTCTTCGCGTTCACGCTCTCGTACAACGAGGCCGAACGCGGGCTGCTCCTCGTCGGTCGTGACCGAACGATGCCCATGGAGGTATTCAGTATCGCGTCCGCCGAGCGGGCGACTCCGGAGTTGTTCGCCCTCGGGAGCGTGACCACCATCTTCTCGACGATCCTCCTCCTCGTCGCGGGGGGTCTCGTCGTCTACGGCGCCAGGCAGTCCTGACGGCGTGCTCTCGGAGCCACGCTCCTGCGGTCCGAGAATGCGTGTTACTATCAACCAACCACAAGAAAAGGCTTTTTAGATACCCATCTAACCACAATTCGCAATGACGTCCAAAGTTTGCCTTACGTACGACTTCGACGCAGTATCGACGTGGCTCTGGTCATACGACTCCTGGGACATGCCGACCAGACACTCCCGCGGCGTGTACGGTGCGAACGTCGGCGCCCCGCGCTTGCTCGACCTCCACGACAAACACGACATCCCGGCGACGTGGTTCGTTCCCGGCCACACGATCGACAGCTTCCCGGAGATCAGCGCCGAGGTCTGGGACCGCGGCTACGACATTCAACATCACGGTTGGAGTCACACCGGACCCGCAACTTATGAGACGAAAGAGGACGAGAAGGCCGACGTCGACCGAGCGATCGACTCGATCGTCGACCTCACTGGGCGCAAGCCGACCGGCTATCGCTCTCCCGCCTGGGATTACTCCGAGAACACCCTCGACATCTTAGACGAGGTCGGCATCGAGTGGGACTCGAGCAAGATGGCCTCCGACTTCGAACCCCACTGGCTCTACGGCGGCTGGAGCGCCCCCGAGGACGGTGCGTACGACCGCGGAGAGCCGACCGATATCGTCGAACTCCCCGTCTCCTGGCAGCGCGACGACTGGCCCGCGCTGACGTTCACCTGGGCACGGCCACACCGCATGGGCTACGTGAGCGAGGACTCGCTGTTCCAGCGCTACTACGACCAGTTCGACTGGATGCACGAGAACGTCGACGACGGCGTGTTCATTCTGACCCTCCACCCGCAAGTCATCGGCCAGGCCCACCGCATCTCGCGACTCGAGGAACTGATCGAGCACATGAACAGCAAGGATGACGTCGAGTTCGAAGAGATGGACGCCGTCGCGACCGAGTTCCGCGAGAACAACTGATACGGATTACTGTACCGATTTACCGGCGCAACCGCCGCCCGGATCGCGGTTGCACCGGAAATGACTTACAGTGAACCGTATGAGACGGCGGTTCCGTACCGGGTTTTCGAACCGCCTGCCGATCCCTCTACTCCAGCAACTCCCGTTTCATCGTCTCGAACTCGCGTTCCGTGAGATGGCCCTGCTCGAATAAGGCCTCGAGTCGCTCGAGCGAATCGAAGGAGTCGTCGTCCGATTCGGTCTCTATCTGTTGGCGAATCGTCGAGCAGGCTGCGGTTGTGTCGTCGGTGGAGGTTCGCCCGACGTCGATATAGTACCGTTTCGGTCCACGGAGCACGAGTCGTTGGTTACCGTTCGCCGTCTCCAGCTTCGCCCCCCTCAGTTCGTCGTAGGATATCGATCGGTACTCGTGATCGGCGGGTGCCTCGCGCTGAATCACGACCAACAGCCGTCGGTCCGTGACGAGCGTCAGCAGGTCGCGACCGCGACTCGCCATCTTGCGGGTTCGGCTCTCCTCGCGACGGTCGCGGTCGTCATCGTTCGTCTCGTAATCCATGATCCGCCCGCGGAGCGCGTACTGAACCCGTTCGTCGCTGTCCAGTCGCTCACGGAGTCGCCGACGTTCCGGCCCTTTGATCTCGAGCCCGTCCATCTCCTCGGCAGCCGACTCGGATCCTTTGTCAGTAGCCGACTCGGAACCACCGTCGGCAGCCGGCCTAGAGCCCTCGTTGTCGGTCGCTGAAGCATCGCCCCGTCGGCCCGTTTGCTCGTCGAATGGCATACGAATCGATGATCGCGAACACGTATATACGTTCTCGAGCGACCACCCGACACTGGGGTAGTCGCCGCCGCCGGGACGCCACGTTGCAGTTCGTAGCGATAACAGCTATGGCGATTCGCCGAGAACGAGTATTACTCTCAGAACTCGGCGTCCGGCCGCCGGCAATACCGTCGGAACGGTCAGGATCGCCGTCGTACACCGCCTCGAGAGGACCCTATGACAACAGACGACCAAACGGACGGAGAGACACGCATCGTCGAGGGATGGCACGGCCGATACTACGAGGAGTTCGAGGTCGGCGATATCTACAAGCATCCCTTCGGACGCACCGTCACCGAGACGGACAACGTTTGGCTGACGAACGTCACGATGAATCTCAACCCGATGCACTTCAATGAAGCGTACGCCGCCGAGACGGAGTTCGGCGAACGGCTCGTCGACGGCACGTTCGTCATCGCGCTGGTCGTCGGGATGAGCGTGATCGACGTCTCCGTGAACGCGACTGCAAACCTCGGCTACGACGATATCCGCCACCACGCTCCCGTCTATCACGGCGATACGCTCTTCGCCGAGAGCGAAGTGATCGACAAACGCGAGAGCGGTTCCCGAGATCACGTCGGGATCGTGACGACCGAACTGCGCGGCTACAATCAGGACGGCGACCTCGTGATCTCCCTCGAGCGCACGCCGATGGTGCTCAAACGCGAGCACGCCCAGCCCAGCCCGGCGAAGCCACCCGGCTGGCCGGAGGGGATCGGAACGCAGCCGGAGAACGACTCATGAGCGGCGGACTCGAGAAGACGGATGCGCCGGTCGACGCCGCGTCGGCCGCCACCTACGTCGATCCCGAGGCGGTCGTCGCCGTGAGCGGGTTCGGCGCGGTCGGCTACCCGAAGGCTCTCCCGCTGGCCCTCGCGGCCGACGACCGCGACCTCGCGCTGACGGTCATCAGCGGGGGCAGCGTCGGTAAGGAGATCGATACGGCGCTCGTCGAAGCGGACGCGATCGCCCGTCGCTATCCCTACCAGGCGAGAGCTGCGGCGCGAGAGGCGGTCAACGACGAAACGATCGCGTTTCAGGACCGATTTATTTCCAAACTGGGCGACGAGGTCGAACTCGGGCACGTTCCGACGCCCGACGTCGCGATCGTCGAGGCGGTAGCCGTCGGCGACGGCTGGTTTGTCCCCTCGCTCTCGATCGGTCACACCGTTGCGTACGTTAGGGCCGCGGAGAAGTTGATCATCGAGGTGAACGACTCGATCCCTCGCGATATCGGTCGGTTTCACGATGTCTACGAGCGGTCGCTGCCCCCGGATCGGGGGCCGATTCCGCTCGAGGAGCCGGCGGACCGAATCGGTGGGTCGCGGATCGAGTTCGATCCGGCGGCTCTCCTCGCCGTCGTCGAGACCGAGGCGGCCGACGATCCGTACGACTTCCGCGAGCCGTCGGCGACCGACCGGGAGATCGCCGCGAACCTCGCGACGTTCCTCGAGGCCGAACTCGACCGTTGCTCGATGTTCGACGACCGGATCGCCCTTCAGTTCGGCGTCGGAAGCCTTGGCAACGCGCTCATGGGCGCGCTGTCGTCGATCGACTTCGGCGACCGGGACGTCTACTACTTCGGCGAGGTGTTCCAGGACGGTCTGCTCGAGATGATCGAGAACGGGACGCTCGCGGGTGCCAGCGCGACGGCGTTCGCCCTCTCCGCGGCGGGCCAGCAGCGGCTGTTCGACGACATCGACGGTTACAGCGAGTCAATCGTCCTCCGCCCGGCGGACCTCTCGAACAGCCCGGCGTTGATCGACCGCTTCGGCGTCGTCGGGATCAACAGTGCCATCGAGGTCGATCTCTACGGCCACGCGAACTCGACGCACGTCGACGGCTCGCGCGTGCTGAACGGGGTCGGCGGCAGCGGCGACTTCAACCGCAATGGCGTGCTCTCGATCACTACGCTTCCCTCGAGACACGGCGCGGAGACATCGTGTATCGTGCCGATGTGTCCCCACGTCGATCACTCGGAACATGATATCTCGGTCGTGATCACCGAACGGGGCGTCGCCGACCTCCGCGGGCGCTCCCCTCGCGAGCGCAGCCGACTGCTCATCGAACACTGTGCCCATCCGGAGGTCGTCGACGACCTCGAGGCGTACGTCGCTCGCGGCGAGACAGCGGGCGGCCACATCCCCCACCACCTCGAGTCGGCGTTCTCCTGGCGGTCCTGACGCCGGGCTGCCGATACTGACGGCACAGCGCCGATACGGTGCCGGTGCGGCGCGGTTCGATCGCAGAAACAGCTTTGGCCGTCCCCGCCGACTTCCTCTCGTGGCGCGAGACTATGAAAATCAAAGCCATCAATCCGAACACCACCCTCGAGATGACCGAGAACATCGGCGCAGTCGCGAACGAGTACACGGCTGACGATACCGAGGTCGTCGCCGTCTCCCCCGACCGTGGGCCGATCAGTATCGAATCCTACTACGACGACTACCTCGCCGTCCCCGGCATCCTCGACGAAATCCTCAAAGACGAGGATGACGAGTTCGATGCGTTCGTCAACTCGTGCTGGGGCGATCCGGGTCTCGACGCCTGCCGCGAAGTCACCGACAAGCCAGTCGTCGGCATCGCCGAAGGCTCGATGTACGTCGCGAACATGCTGGGGGCGAACTTCTCGGTCGTCACGATCCTCCCTCGAGCGCGCGACTTCATCGAGGAAGCGGTCAGAAAGACGGGGTTGGACGGCCACTGTGCGTCAGTCCGCTGTACCGACCTGACCGTCGTCGAAACCGAAAACACGCGTGACGCGGCGGCAAAGGCGCTCCTCGAGGCGAGCTGGGAGGCTGTCGAGGAGGACGACGCCGAAGTGATCTGTCTCGGCTGTGCCGGGATGGGGGGTCTCGACGAACCCCTCGAGGCCGAACTTCCCGTCCCCGTTATCGACAGCGTTGGTGCGGGTGCCGTGCTCGCCGAAAGTCTCGTCCAACTCGGTAAACGCACGAGCACAGTCAGGACCTACAAACGGCCGGAGTCGAAGGAAATCGTCGGCTACCCCGAGCGCTACCAGCTGTAGGCACGGTCTCGAGCGACCGAACCTCTCTCGTTCTCGATTCGACGCAGCGTGTCGAGCGCCCGCCCTCGAGAACATTCGAGCGTCCAACGTGTGGAACGAAGGCCGACACAATTGACCAATCGTTCGTCATCGCCGAACGTTATATGTGATCAGGCAGCACTCATTGGATGTATCGTGGCTCGAGAACGTTTCCGACCTACTGCCTGGTAATTTACAAAAGTACTGCTGTAAAAACTTGGATCACGATCGTCGTCGAAGCGGTTCGTTTGCATGTGCGGTATCGCTGTAATCTACTCATTACACGAGTACTACTGTAAATATCTGCGGAGAACTACCCTTCAGCGGGGAGACACGACTGACGGCGCGATCGGGCGTTTCGGTGATCTACAGCGCCACAGTACTGCAGTTTTCAACCTAGTCGGTGGTGGAACGGCCGTTCGATAACGCCGTCTTTTATATACTACTATTCGGAAAGCTGATAGGCTTTCGAGAATTGTTCCTATCGTAACTATATCCATTATATCGATCTATGTTCGCCTGTTTATCTACTTATGCGCGTTTGATATTCTGATACAACAACCAATCGCGAAAATCCTATCGTAGTTTGACTATTCGGACAGTGATTATTGGAGAGTAACATCCCTGGTAGGTAAACACACCCACGATTTCGAAGCCAGGAATCGACTGCCCGAATGGGTTCGTGGCAAACACCTCACAGAAAAACACTGTCGTTCGGTGACAGCGAACCTTTTATACTCCGGCAACGATTATCGCTGTCGATTCGTCTCTGAAAAGCCGACGGCGTCGATCGCAGCACGAAGATCGAAAAGGGATTGATCGCTCGAGCGATTCGTCGGTCAGTACGACCGCGGCAGTCCGAGCACGTTCTCTCCTACGTAGTTGAGTACGAGTTCCTGGGTAATCGGCACGAGTCGAGTGAGTCGCGCTTCCCTGAGGTACCGTTCGACATCGTACTCCCGTGCGACGCCGAACCCGCCGTGGGCCTGGACGGCGGCGTCCGCGGCCGCGAAAGCGGCTTCGGCGGCCAGATACTTCGCCATGTTCGCCTGCGCGCCGACGGCCCGTCCCGACTCCTCGTCGACCGCGCTCGCGGCGCTGTAGGTCAGTTGCTTTGCGGCCTGTAGCTCCGCATAAGCTTTGGCTAACGGGTGCTGGATGGCCTGGTTCATCCCGATCGGGCGATCGAACACCACGCGCTCGTTCGCGTAGTCGACGCCCGTCTGAATCGCCAGTTCGCCGAGCCCGAGACACTCGGCTGCAATCACCAGTCGCTCCTCGTTGAGTCCGTCCAGCAGCTGATAGAAGCCGTTCCCGCGCTCGCCGACGAGATTGTCGGCGGGGGCGCGCAGGTCGTCGAACCAGAGTTCGTAGGCGTGGACGGCGTTGCTGGCGGTCTTCGGAATCGACCGCATCGTCAGCGTTCCGGCGTCGACGGCGTCGTCGATATCGACGAGGAACATCGAAATCCCCTTCGTTCGCTTTTCGGCCGCCGATTTCGGCGTCGTCCGGGCCACGACCAGCAGGTAGTCGCTCGCGTCGACCCGTGAGATCCAGATCTTCTGTCCGTTGATCACGTACTCCCCTTCCTGCTCTTCAGCGACCGTTTCGATGGAGGTCGAATCCGAACCCGCGTTCGGTTCGGTGAGTCCGAGCGACTGGATCGCGACGTCACCCTCCGCGACGGCCGGAAGCAGCCGTTCTTTGAGTTCCTCGCTCCCGTGACGGACGATCGGCACGGAGTTGTAGATCCCGCCGTGGATCGCCTGCGCCGCGGCGAACCCGCCGCCGCTGGCCGCGATCTCTTCCATCATTACGACGACCTCCGCCGTTCCCATTCCCGCGCCGCCGTACGCCTCGGGGACGAGGATCCCTAGCCACCCGTGGTCGGCCAGTTCCGTCACGAACTCCGTCGGGTATTCGGCCGCGCGGTCTTTCTCCCGCCAGTACTCCTCGTCGAACTCGCTACAAATATCGCGGATGCTCTCCCTGACGAGTTCTTGCTGCGCAGTCAGCGCTACGGTATCCGTCGCTACTGTGGCCATCACTATTCCTTGTGTGGTCGGCGAGATAAACCTACGCCTGCCCGGCGTTTGCTGGTCGACAGATCGCAAATTGAAACCGGCGAGAGTGACTTATCATCGAATCGATAAGACCTGACTCGGCCACCGAGGGAAACGGTTAACTCCTCCAGCAGAGAGCTATTGGTTGTGCATGGCTAGCAAGAGTAGTACCAGCGGCAGCGAGATCCGCGTCGGCGTCGACGTTGGTGGGACGAACACCGACGTGATCCTCGTCACCGACGAAGACGAGTTTACCTTCAAAACGCCGTCGACGGCGGATCCGTCGGAGTCGACGATCACCGGGATCGTGGAGGTGTGTCGCCACGCCGGTATCGACCCCGGGGCGGTCGACCAGATCCTCCACGGGACGACGGTGGCGACGAACGCCCTCATCGAACACGAGGGGGCGCGAACGGGACTCCTCACGACAGAGGGCTTTCGGGACGTGCTCCACATCGGTCGCCACCGGAAGCCCCACAGCTTCTCCCTCCAGCAGACGATTCCCTGGCAGGAACACCCGATCGTCGAGCGACGACACCGAAAGGAGGTCACGGAGCGCGTCTACCCGCCGGGTGACGTCATCACGCCGCTGGACGAGGACGAGGTGCTGGCACAAGCCGGCGAACTCGTCGACGACGGCGTCGAGTCGATCGCAGTCTGTTATCTTCACTCCTATCTGAACCGTGATCACGAGGATCGGACGAAAGAACTCCTCACAGAGGAGTTCCCCGACGTCAGCGTCTCGACCTCGAGCGACGTCGTCGCCCAGTTCCGGGAGTTCGAACGGTTCACGACGACGGCGATCAACGCGCGGCTGGAACCCGTGCTATCGACGTACCTCAACCGCCTCAGCGACGGGCTCACCGACGAAGGGTTCGACGCGGAGGTACTCATTATGCAGTCCAACGGCGGGATGGCGAGCGTCCGGAACGTGGCCGAACGGCCCGTCACGACGCTCGTCTCCGGACCGGCTGCTGGGGTGCTCTCGGCGGAGTTCGAGGGGAACCACGTCGACGACCCCAATATGATCATGCTCGACATGGGCGGCACCAGCGCCGACATCTCGGTGATTCCCGGGCGCGTGCTCGAGCGCGACCCCCGGGACAGCACCGTGGGGGGCTATCCGACGATCACCCCGATGCTCGATATCGAGACCATCGGCGCGGGCGGCGGCTCGATCGCCTGGTTCGACGACGCGATGGGCTTCAACGTCGGACCGAAAAGCGCCGGCGCGGACCCGGGCCCGGCGTGTTACGCACAGGGGAACGACCAGCCGACGACGACCGACGCGCAGGTCGTCCTCGGACGGATCGACCCCAGCAGCTTCCTCGGTGGCGAACTCGACCTCGAGCCGGAGCGTTCGCGGGAGGCGCTACAGACGAAGCTCAGCAATCGCACCGATCAGGCGCAGTTCGAGACGCCCGAACAGGCCGCACTCGCGACGCTCGAGGTCGCGAATACGAACATGTACCGGGCGATCCGCGAACAGACCGTCCAGCGGGGGTACGACCCGCGGGAGTACACGATGGTCGCCTTCGGCGGCGCCGGGCCGATGCACGGCGCAAGCATCGCCGAGAAGCTGGACGTATCGACGGTGCTGGTTCCGCCGTCGCCCGGGATCGCGTCCGCCCGCGGGCTCCTGACGGGGAACGTCAAGTACGACTACCAGCAGACGGTCAGCAGTCCGCTCGAGGAGGTCGACGGCGAGTTCGTCGACGAGGCGTTCGACCGACTCGAGGCTCGCGGCCGCGAGCAGTTAGAGCGCGACGAGATCGATTCCTCGAACTGGACATTCAGATCGTCGGTCGACTGTCTGTACGACGGGCAGGGATACGAGCTGAACATCGACTTCGACGATACGGACGGCGACTGGCACGCCAGACTCCGCGAGCAGTTCGAGGCGAAACACGAGGCCGAGTACGGCCACTACTTCGAGGACGATCCCGTCGAACTCCTCAACGTGCGCGTGACCGCGATCGGCGACGTACAGTCCTATGCACCCCCCGAAATTGCGGCAACGGGGGATCTCTCTGCGGCCCAGACGACGGAGTCGACGGTCGTCTTCGGAACCGCCGACGAGCCCGAGGAGGTGACCGTTCCGCGATACGACCGCGCGAAACTGGCGACCGACCACGTGATCGGCGGGCCGGCCGTCATCGACGAGTTCGACAGCACGGTCGTCGTCAACCCCGGCTGGGAGGCCACCATCGGCGAGAACGGATCGATCAAATTGCGGACGGAGTGAGTGTTAATGACTGACAACCCCAACGAAACGGAGCAGGCGGCAGCAACGGACGACGAACACGCGGAGACGACGGCGGCGGACGTCCTCCGCGAACGAGACATCGATCCGGTGACGATGCAGGTCATCGGCGGCGAACTCGACACGATCGCCCAGGAGATGGGGTACAAACTCATCCGCTCGTCGTACTCCTCGATCATCCGCGAGAGCGAGGATATGGGCGCAGGGATCTTCACCACCGACTGTCGCGAACTGTGTGAGAGCGACTCCACGCCGATGCACGTCGGCTCGCTCATCGGCTATCTCGACGGCATGTACAAAACGTTCGAGGAGCGCGGTGTCGATCGCGAGGACGTGATCAACGAGGGCGATGTCTTCATTCACAACCACCCCCACTACGGCGCGAGCCACTCGCCGGACATCGCCGTCGCGGTGCCGATCTTCTACGAAGGAGAACACATTGCCTGGGCGGCGAACACTGCCCACCACCTCGACATCGGCTCGGCGACGCCCGGCCTCGCGATCGACCTCGAGGACATGTACGCGGAGGGAAGCCTGTTCCGAGCGACGAAGGTGTACGAGGAGGGCGAACGGGTCGACGGCATCTGGGATTTCATCGAGGACAACGTTCGAACTCCCCGAGAGGTCATCGGCGACCTGCAGGCCCAGATCTCGTCCTGTAACGTCGGTAAGGATCGCTACCTCGACCTCGTCGAGAAGTACGGACTCGAAGAGATCCAACACGCGGGCGAGGCGCTCATGGACTACGCCGAGGCGCTGTTGCGCAACGAGATTCGGACGATCCCCGACGGCACCTACTACGCCGAGGACTACCTCGACGACGACGGCCGCAACCGAGACGTACCGCTAAAAATCGCCGTCGAGGTGACCGTCGACGGCAGCGACATCACCGTCGACATGAGCGAGTCCGCCGATCAGACGCCGACGGGCTACAACATCCCGTTCCACGGCTCGACGGACGTCTGCATCTACTTCACGATCCGGTCGCTGCTGATGGACACGTTCGTCCGCGACGAGTACCTGCCACAGAACTCGGGGACGTTCGCGCCGGTCCACCCGAAGGCCCGACCGGGCTGTATGTTCAACCCGACGCCGCCCACGTCGGCGTTCGCCCGCATCAACCAGGTCGACAAGATGAGCGACCTCATCATCAAGGCGCTCGCCGATGCGATCCCCGAGCGGGTCTGTGCGGGCACCTGCGGCCAGGTGTACTTCGTGAGCTACGGCGGGACGAACGACGCGGGCGAGTACTGGGTCTACCTCGAGGTGAACGAGGGCTCCTACGGCGGCCGACCCGGTGCGGACGGGCTCGACGCGGTCGACGCGCTCGTGCATAACACGAAAAACCGGCCCGTCGAAGACATCGAACTCTCGCATCCGATGCGACTCGAGCGCTACGGGCTCCGCGAGGACGGCCACGGTGCCGGACGGACCCGCGGCGGCCACGGCATCGTTCGGGAGTCGCGCTTCCTCACGGACGCCGTGATGACGATGGAAGGGGACGGAAACAGCTACCGGCCGCACGGACTGTTCGGCGGCGGCGAGGGGACCCACGGCGACCTCAAGCACATCAAAGCCGACGGCGAGGTGCTCGACCTCCACTCGAAGGAGTCCGGCTACAAGTTCGAGGCCGACGACCGCGTGCTCATCAAGACGGCGAGCGGCGGCGGCTACGGCGACCCCCACGAGCGGCCGGCTGACACCGTCTACGAGGACTATCTCGACGGCCTAGTATCGGCGACCGACGCCCGCGAGGAGTATGGCGTCGTCATCGAGGACGGCACGCTCGATACGGCGGCGACGGCGGAACTGCGCGACGAGTAGTCGGGTCTGTTCTTCGGTTTTCACTCGCGAACGTCAGCACGGCGAACGTCAGAACGGTGCGTCGATCGATCAGTCTGCGACGCGCTCGAGTGCTCGCGCAACGCGCAGCGCCCGGTCGTCCTCGAACTGTGGGGCGACCGCCTGCGCGCTCACCGGCAGGCCGTCGACCGATGTCACCGGAACCGTCACGGCCGGCGTGCCGGCGATGTTGAAGGGAGCGGTGTTGCCGAGGATCGGAAGGAGATCCGCTCGAGTCGTGACCGTCTCAACTGCCGGCGGCCGAACGCGAAGCGTCGGCGTGACGAGCGCGTCGACATCGCCGAACGCCGCCTCGAGTCGGGCGGAGAAGGCAAGCCCCTCCTCGCGAGCGGCGGCGTAAGAGGCCCCGCCGCTGGTCATGTCGAGGAACGCGGGCGGGAGGATGCGCCTCGCGACGTGTTCACCGAGCCCCGCCTCCCGAGCCGACTCGAACGCCCGGCGGAGAGTTTCGTCGTAGCCCGTCCCCTGTCCTCTGGTGACGCCGTTGCCGGAGACGAGCCAGGAGAACTCCGCCGCGCCGATGTTCAGGTAGGCCGCTTCGGTGTCACCCAGGTCGAGTTCGACGGGTACCGTCTCGATTCCGAGCGTCGACAGCCGATCGGTAACCGTCCGGACGACGTCGGCAATCTCGTCCGAGGAACGCTCGAACGGCGTGTCGGGGATGCCGACGGTCAGACCGTCGACGTCCTCGAGTTCGTCGGCCGTCTCGAACGCGAGCGACCGATCGGCCGAGGTCGGATCGCGGGGGTCCGGGCCGGCCATCGCCGCGAGCGCGGCGGCGGCCGTCGAGACGTCCTGCGTCATCGGGCCGATCGTGTCCAGCGAGGGGGCGAAGTCGACGAAGCCGTACCGCGGCACGAGCCGATGAGACGGTTTGACGCCGACGATGCCACAGCAGGCCGACGGAATGCGGATGCTGCCGCCCGTATCGGAACCGAGTGCGAGATCGACGGTGCCAGCCGCGACGGCCGCCGCGCTACCGCTCGAGGAGCCGCCAGCGACGATATTGGGGTCGAGCGGATTTGTGACGTGGCCGAAGTCGCTGAACTCGCCCGTGGGCCCCATCGCGAACGGCTCCATGTTGGCCTTGCCGACGAGTTCGATTCCGGCCTCGAGGAGGCGGTCGACCGCTGGCGCGGTGAACGACGGGACCACCGAGTAGGCTGCGGAGCCGCAGGTCATCTCGAGGTCGGCGACGGCGATGTTGTCCTTGACCGCGAGCGTTTTGCCCGAGAGCGGGCCCGAGTCGGTGCGGACCTGCGGCTCGTCGAAGACGGCGAGTAGCGCGTTCTCCTCGTCCTCTGAGCGGCGGCCGACGCCCTCGCTCGTCCGGACGGCGGCCGTCGCGTGCTCCTCGCCGACGGTCGCCGACTCGAGGATCTCCTCGAGGATCGAATCGGGAATGTCGAACCCGAGGCGGTCGGCCTGGGCTCGCATCTCGGCAAGGCCGGACTCGCTCATCGTCGATCATCCTCGGCTCGACTCGGGTCAACGGTTGGACGCCATTGGTCGCCGCGCAGACGGTCGTTCGTGCTTCGAATCTGTCGGCCGTGCTGTCCGTGACACTGGAAACCCAGGCTCATGCGTTCGACTCTCCCCAGTCGGTCTTAGTCGTATCGGCGTCGGCCGCGTCGGTCGTGTTGCCCGTCCAGTCCCGGCGTTCCTGACTAAAACGTTATATACCACTTGCGTGTCCTACTACGTGGGATGATATCATGACTCGAGCCGGTATCGATATCGGCGGGACGTTCACCGACCTCATCGTGTTCGACGAGGAGACCGGGACGATTGAGATTACGAAAACGCCGTCGACGCCGGAGAACTCCGCGAAGGGGGTGATCAACGGGTTGACCAAGGCGGAGACGGATATCGCCGACCTGGATTTCTTCTCGCACGGCTCGACCGTCGGGACCAACGCGCTGATCGAACGGGAGCTACCCCGGACGGGCCTGATAACGACGGCAGGGTTTCGCGACGTCCACGAGATCCGTGACGCAACCAAGGAGGACGTCTGGGACGCCTACACGGATGTCGCAGACCCCTACGTGACGAGGCGGGATCGACTCGAGGTGACGGAGCGAATCGACTACAACGGGGACGTCCTGACGCCGCTGGACGAAGACGACGTTCGCGAGGCCGCTCGAGTCTTCGAGAAACGAGGTATCGATACCATCGCGATCTCGCTGGTCAACGCCTACGTCAATGGCGATCACGAGCGTCGAGTCCAGGAAATCGTCGAAACAGAGCATCCCGGCGCGTTCGTCTGTTGTTCCCACGAGATCCTCCCCGAGATGTTCGAGCACGAGCGGACGAGCACGACGATCGTCAACGCGGCGCTGGTGCCCGTTGTCAGGGAGTACTTGACCGACCTTGCTCGACAGCTTTCCGAACGCGGCTACGACAACGACGTGCTCGCGATGCACTCCGGCGGGGGCGTGATGACCACGGACGCGATCGCCTACTACGCGGCCCGGATCGCCAACTCCGGGCCGACGGCGGGGGCGATCGCGGGGCAGTACATCGCCGAGCAGTGCGGGTTCGACAACGCGATCGGCTTCGACATGGGTGGCACCAGCGTCGACGTCTCGCTCACCTACGGCGGCGATATCGAGATGACCGACGAGTGGGCCGTCGAGTACGGCTATCCGATCATGTTTCCCTCGACGGACATCGAGACGATCGGTGCAGGCGGCGGCTCGATCGCCTGGATCGACGAAGGCGGCTCGCTCCGCGTCGGACCCCGAAGCCAGGGCGCGGACCCCGGCCCCGCCTGCTACATGCGCGGCGGGGACAAGCCGACGATCACCGACGCGAACGTGTTGCTGGGCTGGGTCGATCCCGACAAGTTCCTCGGCGGGGAGATGGACGCGACCGCCGGCCCGTCTCGAGACGTGATCGAACGCGAAATCGCGGAGCCGCTGGATCTCGGTGTCACCGAGGCGGCCTCCGCGATCGAGCAGATCGCCATCGCGAACATGTGCAACGCCGTCAGGCTCGTCTCGACGAGCAAGGGCTACGATCCCCGCGACTTCGCGATCGTCGCCTTTGGCGGCGCCGGACCGATGCACGCCGCCCACGTGGCCGAGGAGATGAACATCCCAAACGTGATCGTTCCGCCGTACCCCGGGATCAACTCCGCGCTGGGCTGTCTGCTCGTCGATGTCGAACACGATCTCTCGAAGACGTTCGTCGCGAACGCGACCGAAGAGGTTGCCGACGACTTAGCGGAGACGCTCGAAGAGGTCGAGGCCGAGATTCTCGACCGACTGCGCGCCGAGGAGATCGAGGACGACGAGATCCGCCTCGATCACGAGGTCAAGATGCGCTACGCGGGCCAGTGGCGGTCGCTGGCCGTGCCGTGTTCGCTGCCGATCGAGAGTGTTGAGGCAATCCGCGAGCGGTTCCACGAGGAACACGAGCGCGTCTACGCCTACTCGGATCGCGACGCGACCGTCGAGATCTACGGCATCCGCGTCACGGGACGCGGCGTCGTCGAAAAGCCGTCGTTCCCGGAGATCGAATCGGGCGACCTCGAGGACGCCCACCTCGGCACGCGAGAGGTGTACTTCGAATCGGCCGGCGAGTTCGTCGAGACCGACCTCTACCAGCGCGAGCGACTGGGCGCAGGCGAGACGTTCAGCGGCCCCGCGATCGTCGAGCAGATGGACTCCACCGTGGTCGTCCCGCCAGCGGCCGAGGTAGAAGTCGAAGCGACGGGGAACCTGATCATCGAGATATAATCATGTCACAATCCAACGCACACACCGATATCGACCTCGACCCGGTCACCTTCGAGGTCCTGCGCAGCTCGTTTACGAACCTCGTCGACCGGATGGCCGAACAGATCCAGCGTACGTGTTACTCCTTCGTGATCTACAACCGCGACTTCAGCAACTGTCTGAACGACGCGGAGGGGAACACCGTGATGCAGGGCTCACAGGACATCGCCGTCCACGTGGGTACCCTCCACTACACCTGCAAGGAGACGCTCGAGTACTTCGAGGGGGACATCAATCCCGGCGACGTCTACATCGTCAACGACCCCTACCTCGGCGCGACCCACATCAACGACGTCCGTATCATGCGGCCGGTGTTCTACGACGACGAACTCATCGCCGTCACGCAGTCGAACGGCCACTGGGCGGACGTGGGCGGGCCGTCGCCGGGCTCGTTCAACATCGAGGCGAGCAGCTACTTCGCGGAGGGGCTACGCATTCCGCCGCTGAAGATCTGGGATCGCGGCGAGTTCCAGGAGGACGTCGCCAACCTGCTGGTGTCGAACATGCGCCTCTCGGAGGACCGCTTGGGCGACATGCGAGCCCAGACCGAGGCGACCAGGATCGCCGAGAAGCGCCTCCTCGAACTCATCGACAAGTACGGCATCGACACCGTCAAGACCGCGTTCGACGAGTCGAAGAACTACGTCGAGCGGATCATGCGCGAGCGGATCCGCGAGTTGCCGAACGGCACGTGGCGAACCCAGGACTACATCGACGGCGACCCCACCGAGGAGGAGGGGTTCGTCACGATCGACGTCGAAATGACGATTGACGACGACGAGGTCCACTACGACCTGTCGGGCTCGGACGAGTACATCGGCAACTTCCTCAACTCCACGTACGGGACGTCGTTCTCCGCGGTGATCGCCGGGACGAAGATGTTCTTCCCGGACGTGCCGCTCAATTCGGGGATGTACCGGGTCGTGGACGCGACGCTTCCCGAGGGAACCGTGGTTAACGCGCCGGAGCCCGTCCCCGTCACCGGCTCGGTCGCGGGGGCCTACGAAAAGGTCATGAACGCCATCTTCGAGATGTGGTCGGAGGTGCTTCCGGAACGGGCGATGGCCTGCGCGTTCAACCTCGAGTATCTGCTCTCGGGCGGCACCGACCGTCGCCCCGACCGCGACGGCGAGGAGTTCATGTGGTACGACTGGATGGCCGGCGGCTGGGGCGGACGGGACGGAATGGACGGCGCGAACGCGACCGCTCCGGTCTTCGGTGCGGGACTGGCCGTCCAGTCGCTCGAGGGACAGGAGCGGGACACGCCGCTGCTGACGAGCGAGCACTCGATCGTCACGGACTCCGCGGGTCCCGGCGAGTTCCGGGGCGGCTGCGGCGTCCGGAAGGGCGGCCGTCTCCTCGAGTGTGAGAACAGCGTGATCTCCTACTGTTCAGATCGGTCCCGATCGATTACGTGGGGGCTCAACGGCGGGCTGCCGGGAATTCCACACGGCGTGTCGCTCACGCGGGACGGCGAAACCGAGGATATGGGGACCGTCTTCTCCAACCGCCCGATCGAGGAGGGCGACGCGTTCGTTCGGCCCTCCTCGGGCGGCGGCGGCTTCGGCGATCCGCTCGAGCGCGACCCCGAGGCAGTCCGTGAGGACGTCATCGACGACTACGTCTCGATCGAACGAGCCGAAACTGACTACGGCGTGGTGATCGACGCCGTCGATCCAGACCTCTGCGAGTACGAGATCGATCGCGAGGCGACGGAGCAAGCACGCGAACACATTCGAGAAAACCGGGAGTCCTGGCTCGAGGCGGACCCCGAATCGGTCGCCGAACGCTACCGCGAGGGCGAACTCGACCAACACGATCTCGTCCGCCAGTACGGCGTCATCCTCGAGTGGGAGACGGAGGAGTTGCTCGAGCGTACGACCGAGCAGTTCCGCGAGATGCTCGGTCGGCGAGCCGCCGCGGAGTGGCAGTAGTGGAGTCTACAGCCGCCAGCGGCCTGACAAAACGCTTTTGCCGGTACTCCGTGTGTACACCACTGCTATCGATCGATCGTCGTCGTCGACGACACCGAGCGGTGGAGTCAGTCGGCCAGCGGCGGGACCGTCGAGGCGAGAGACAGATGAGTAAGATCACCATACAGCAGCTATCGACCGACGCGGAACGGCGCGAGGCGTTCCCGATTCTCAACGAACTGCGGACGCACTTGGACGAGGCGCTGTTCGAAGAACAGTACGAGCAGATGTACGAGGAGGGGTACCGACTGTTCGGTCTCTACGAGGACGGCGAGATCGTCGCCGTCGCGGGGGCCAAAACAGCGACCAACTTCTACCTCGGCAAGCACGCCTACGTCTACGATCTGGTGACCACCGAGTCCCGCCGCTCGGAGGGGTTCGGCGAACAGCTCCTCTCGTTCGTCCACGACTGGGCGGCGACGGAGGGCTGTGTGGCGGTCGAACTCGAGTCGGGCCACTGGCGCGACGAGGCACACCGGTTCTACACCGACGTGCTCGGTTACGAGAAGTACTGCATCTCGTTTAAGTACGATCTCACGGCTGACGACGAGGAGGGGTGAGCGAGTAGACGGAGAGATCTCGATCGCGAACCGTCGAACGGACGACTTTCAGGTGGCTGCGACCGATGGGAAACCGTGACTCGAAGAGCGATCATCGAGTGACGTTTCGGGAAACGTGTATGCGTATAGTTAACAAAAGTCTTTAGGACGCTCCACGAATCCCCTACCGATGACCCGAGGACCACCCATAACAGAGCTCCACTTCGATGAAGCGCCGCACGTCGACACGTCGATTCCGGGACCGCGCTCACAGCAGTTACTCGAGCGACAGGCGGAGATCGACAGCAGCGCCGTCGCGTATCCCAAATCCGTGCCGCTGGCGTTCGCCGAGGGCCAGGGTGCGACGATCAAAGACGCAGACGGGAACGTGTTTCTCGACTTCTTCGCCGGCATCGGCGTGTTGAACGTCGGCCACTCGAATCCCTACGTGCTCGAGGCGGTCAACGAGCAGACGAACGAACTCGTCCACACGATCGACTTCCCGACGGAAGCCCGACTGGACTTCATCGAGGCCATCGGCGAGATCGCGCCGCCGGGGCTGCGCGGGAACAGCAGGATGGTGTTCGGCGGTCCCTCGGGCAGCGACGCCATCGAGGGATCGATCAAGTTGGCGAAACACAACACCGGCCGCCACGGGCTCCTCGCGTTCGAGGGCTCCTACCACGGCGGGTCGGCCGGCGCCTTGAGTCTTACCGGCGGCCGGGGGTACAAGGCCGGCTACGAGCCGATGCTGCCCGACACGGTTCACGTACCGTATCCCGATCCCTATCGCGAGCGGCTCCCGAACGACGGCGCGACGGCGCTCTGTCCACAGGACGACTGCTGTGGACAGGTGTCCTGTGCGCGGTCGCTCGAGGCTGTCAAAGAGAAGTTCGAGGGGGCCTATAGTGGCCACGAGCCGCCGGCGGCGATCTGGGTCGAACCGATTCAGGGTGAGGGCGGCGTCGTCGTCCCACCCGCGGGATTCCTACAGGGACTGCGCGACATCGCGGACGACAACGACGCCCTGTTGATCTTCGACGAGATTCAGTCCGGCTTCGGCCGCACCGGCGAGTGGTGGGGCGGCGAGCACGCCGGCGTGACTCCCGACGCGATGACGATGGCCAAAGGGATCGGTGGCGCGGGCTTACCACTCGGCGCGATGTTGTACCACGAGAAGTTCGACACGTGGGGGCCGGGCGGCCACCTCGGAACGTTCCGCGGGAACCTTCCGGCCATGCGCGGCGGGATCGCCGCGATCGAATACATTCAAGAGCACGACCTGCTCGACCACGCGACCCAACTCGGGGAGTACATCCGGGACCGAATCCGGGCGGTCGACAGCCCCCTGATCGGTGAGGTCCGCGGGCGCGGGCTGTTCATCGGCGTCGAACTGATCGACGAGGACGGCCGGCAGAACGCGGAGATGGTCAAGGCCGTCCAGACCAGCTGTTACGAGCAGGGCGTGCTCGTCTGGAAGGCCGGCCGAGAAAACGGCGTGCTCCGACTCCTGCCGCCGCTCGTCATGACGAACGAACAGGCCGAGATCGGGCTCGATATCATCACCAACGCGCTCGAGTCCTCTACCGACGATAATCGCTAACCCAGGCGCCGCCGGTTTCGTCCGCAGAAATCAGTCAGTGCCGTCGACGGCGTTTCGCACCATCTCTTCGGACATATTCTCGACCGTCCGTGTACTCGTTTTCAGCTCTCTCATCACGAACTTCGAGGCCGTCTCGTTCACGCCGTCGATCGTGACAATTTCGTCGACGAGATCGTTCATTTGATCCCGGTTTTGCACCCGCGAGTGGACGACGAAGTCGACGTCCCCCATCGTGTAGTACACCTGAAACACGCCGTCGATCGCGGTGAGCGATTGTCCGATATCCTCGGCGTAGCCGCTCTCGTGGGCGACCGACACCTCCGTGATGACCACCATGTTGAGTCCCAGCGCGAGCGGGTCGATGTCCGCCGACACGGCGGTGATGACGTTGGCGTCTTTGAGCTTGTTCAGCCTGTAGTGAACCGCAGATTTCGACAGCTCGAGCTCTTCCGCTAGCTCCGCGAGATTTACGTCGGCATCGCGTTCGACCCGTTCGAGGATCGCAACGTCCGTCTCGTCCAGGGCTGGGAATTCGTTCGTGTCCATACCAGTCAGTTCGTCGCCAGCGGGTTACCCGTGCGATTCGCGTTCGACTGCGCTCGAGCGTCTGGCAACTGACGCCATCGGCGTCAGTCCGCACTCGAGGGACTCGAGGGCCTACCGATCCATCGCGGCGTCGGACACTTCGAGTGCGACGTCGAGCGCGGCGACGGCCTCGTCGACGTCGTCTTCGGTGATCGGGAGCGGCGGCGCGATGATGAGCGTGTTGATCATGTTGCCGACGTAGACGCCTTCGTCCCACGCCGCGGCGCTTACCTTGTCGACGACGGTCGATCCCATCGAAATCTTGTCGGAGCGGTGGCCAAAGGGCACGCGCTCGTCGGGGTCTTTCGTCAGTTCGATCCCGCGGAAGAGACCGACACCCCGCGTCTCGCCGACGCTCGGGTGGTCTTCGGCGAGTTCCTCGAGTCGACCCTCGAGATAGGTGCCGACCTGCCGGGCGTGTGGGATCAGCTCCTGATCCTGGTAGCTCGTGACAGCGGCGAGTCCGGCGGCACAGGCAAGCGGGTGACCCGCATAGGTGTGGCCGTGACAAAACATCTCGTCTTCGAAATGGTCGGCGATCTCGTCGGTGACGATCGTCGCGCCCAGCGGCGCGTACGCCCCGCTAAGCCCCTTCGCCATCGACATAATGTCGGGCGTCACGTCGAAGACGTCGCTGCCGAACCACTCCCCGGTGCGACCGAACCCGCTCATGACTTCGTCGCAGATGAGCAACGCGCCGTGGTCGTGAGCGATTCTCTTGAGTCGCGGGAGGTACTCCTCCGGCGGGACCAGGATCCCGTTCGAGCCGACGACGGGTTCAACGAGCACCGCCGCGACGGTGTCGCCCTCGAGCATCAGCATCTCGTCGATGTACTCGAGGCTCTCCATCGGTTCGAGGGTCGAACCGTAGGCGTACGGATCAGGTGCCTTGATCGTCCCCGGAACGCCAGGCTCAGCTAGGAGCCGCCGCGGGTCGCCGGTGACGCTGATCGAACCCGCAGTAGCGCCGTGGTAGGAGCGGTACCGCGAGATGATCTTCTGTTTCCCGGTGTACATGCGGGCGATCTTGATCGCGGCCTCGACGGCTTCGGTGCCGCTGGTCGAGAAGAACGTCTTCGAGAGGTTTCCCGGCGTCACCTCCGCGAGTTTTTCGCCGAGTCGCGCCCGCGGCTCGGTCGTAAAACCCGGCGCGAAGTACGCGCCCTCGTGGGCCTGTTCGGAGATCGCGTCCGCGACGGTGTCCGCGGAGTGACCGAGGTTCGAGCACATGAGCTGGCCCGAGAAATCGATGTACTCTCCGCCGTTAGCGGTGGTGAACCGAACGCCTTCGCCGCCGACGACCTCCGTCGGGGAGACCTCGCTCTGGAAGGACCAGGTCCCGAACACGTACTCCTTGTCGAGCCGTTCTATCTCCGTCGAATCGTCCGAAAGCACATCCTCCGTTGTCTGAGAATCTGACATTGATACGTCCCACATCGTCGCCACGGGTGATTAATCTTTATCAAAGCTCTAGCTGAGAAGACTATCTTCCAACTATTCCGAGCGTCGCAGAACACTGTCCAGTTGAAAGCGGTTCTAATTGAACGGAGTGGGGTGAATACCGAAGAGTTATTTCACCCGTCGTGGTATCCCTCCGCATGGTCGAGTTACAATCACTCTCGGCGACGGGTGACGTACAGAACTACGTCGGCGGCACGTGGAAACGCGCGGACGGCGACGACGGACAGGATGTTATCAACCCGGCGACCGGCGAAGAGCTCGCGTTCGTCCCGTTCAGCTCCGAATCGGACGTCGACGACGCCGTCGCGTCCGGTCTCGAGGCCTTCGAGGAGTGGTCGACGACGCCCGTCGAAGCCCGCATTCAGCCGCTGTTCGAGTTGAAGCAGTTGCTCGAGGACCACCAGGAGGAACTGGCTGAGCTTCTCGTCCAGGAACACGGGAAGACGCTGCCGGAGGCGCGGGGCGAACTCCGCCGCGGCATCGAGAACGTCGAAGTTGCTTGTGGCATCCCGTCGATGATGCAGAGCGGTTCCCTCCTGAACGCCGCTCCCGGAATCGACGAGAGCGCCGTTCGCAAGCCGCTGGGCGTCTTCGCCGCAATCACCCCATTTAATTTCCCCGGCATGATTCCGCTGTGGTTCCTGCCGTACGCCGTCGCGACCGGCAACAGCTTCATCTTGAAGCCGAGCGAACGCGATCCGTTGGTGGCCCAGCGCATGTTCGAGCTCATCGACGAGGCGGGCTTCCCCGACGGCGTCGTCCAGCTCGTCAACGGAAGCGTCGACACCGTCAACACGCTGCTCGAGCACGAGGACATCGCCGGCATCTCCTTCGTCGGCAGCACCCCAGTCGCAAAACACGTCTACGAAACCGCAGCGGCCCACGGCAAACGGGTCCAGGCCCAGGGCGGCGCGAAGAATCACATCATCGTCACCGAGACAGCGGACCTCGAGTTCGCCGCCCAGAAGACGGTCGCGTCGGCGTGTGCCTGCGCTGGCGAGCGGTGTCTCGCCAACGACGTCGTCGTCGTCGAGGAAGCCGTCTACGACGATTTTACCGACCTCGTCCTCGAGGAGGCCGAATCCCAGACGGTGGGGTACGGACTCGACGACAGCGTCGACATTGGCGCGCTCATTACGCCTGAACACGAGCAACACGTTCGCAACTTTATCGAGACAGGCATCAGCGAGGGTGCCGAACTGCTCCTCGACGGCCGCGACGTCACCGTCGAGGGTTACGAGGACGGCAACTTCCTGGCCCCGAGCGTCTTCGCCGGGCTAGAGACGGACATGGTGATCACCCGCGAGGAGATCTTCGGACCGGTGCTCGGACTGATGTCGGTCGCCGACATCGACGAGGCAATCGACGTCCTCAACGAGAGCCAGTTCGGGAACGCGGCGAGTCTATTCACCGGCAGCGGGCTCGACGCCCGCAAGTTCCGCCACCGCGCCGACGTGGGGAACTTAGGCGTCAACGTCGGCACCTCCGCGCCGATGGCCTTTTTCCACTTCGGGGGCCAGCGCGACTCGTTCTTCGGCGACCTCCACGCCCAGGGCGAGGACATGATCCACTTCTACACGGACAAGAACGTCTACATCGAACGCTGGCCGGACAACTGAGTCGCACCGGCGAACATCGTTTCTGACGAAACACCGACCGACGTTCGGTCGCGAACCGTTTTTGCGGCGCATTTTCGGCCGTTGCAACCGTCACGGCGGCAGCTCTCGTTCGGTAGCGTTGGACCGGAAAAAGAGGCGATAAACGGGATCTGGCGGCGATTCGGGCTCGAGCGCGTGTCGCTTACTCAGCTTTGAACTCGGCGAATACGTCGATCACTTCCTTCATGTTCGACCCGAGAGAGTAGAGCGAGGGCTCGGTACAGCCAGCCTCACAGTAGTCGCCGACCTTCTGGACACAGTCCTCGGGCGTTCCAGCCGCGACGATATTGGTGACGACCTCGTCGGGGACCAGTCGGCTGGCGCGCTCGATGTCTTCGGCGTCGGCGGGCCAGCCACCGAGTTCCTCGCCGATTTGTTCGCCGACCTCGGGATCGATTCCCGACGCCTTCGTGATGTGTGGCTGCTGGCCGATGTACTGCGTCACGAGGCCGCGGGCGTTGTCGATGGCGACGTCCGCGTCCTCGTCCATCGAGACGGCGATGAGCTGTGGTCGGTCGACGTCCTCGATCTCTCCCCCCTGTTTCTCGACGCCCTCCGTGAGCTTTTCCATCGCCATCTCGTTGTGCTCCGGCGGGATCAGGTAGTTCATGTAGACGCCGTCGATGACGCCCTTTCCGACCAGTTCGCCGGACATTTTGTTCATCGTCAGCCCGGTCGCGCCGATGTAGATCGGCACCGCTCGCGGATCGGCGTTCGCCCGCACCAGGTCGAGTTCGATGTCCTCGACCTGGATGTACTGGCCGTCGTAGGTGACGTTCTCCAGATCGAGGAGTTTGCTGAGGACGGTGCAGTACTCCCACATGTACCGGAGGGCGTTCTGGCGGTCGATCCCGACCTTGCTCGCGAGCGGATCCCACCACGCGCCGATGCCGAGCATCGCCCGGCCGTTCGACAGTTCGTGCAGCGTCGAGAACGTCTGGGCCATCAACGCGACGTTTCGCGTGTAACAGTTGGTGACGCCCGGCCCGAACTTGATCGAATCGGTCACCTGCGTGTACGCGCCCATGATCGTCATGGCGTCCCGGACCAGCCGGGACTCGCCCTGCCAGACCGAGTCGAACCCCTTCGATTCGGCGTACTTCGCGTACTCGATCTCGTCGGCGACGTTCTCGCTCTCCCAGTTCCAGATACCGAGTCGATCGAACGACGGATCGCTCATTGTACACCTCCGGCGAGGTCGACGGCAGCGTTGGCGATCGTCGACGCCGCGCTGTAACAGTCGTCCCAGCAGGTGTACTCCGACTCGTTGTGGCTCTTCCCGTTCTCGCTCACCGCGAACACCATCCCCGTGTCACAGACGCTGTGCATGTGCGTCGCGTCGTGGCCGGCACCGCTGAAGATCCGCATGCTGTCGTACTCGAGGTCGTCCGCGGCTGACTGGACCGCGTCGACGCATACATCAGCGAACTCGACCGCCGGCGCGCGCATTCGATCCTCGTACTCCCACTCGACGCCCTCCCGCTCGGCGGCCCACTCGGCCTCCTCGAGCACGCGCCGGCGCGCCTCCTCGATCACGTCGTCGGACGGATCCCGGAAGCCCCAGGTGAACGTGACCTCATCGGGAATGATGTTGATCGAGTTCGGTTTCGCGTCGATGTAGCCGGTCGTCCCGACCGTGCGCTCGCCCAGTGTGCTCGGAATGCGACGGATCTGGCTGATCACGTCGGCCGCGGCGACGAGCGCGTCCTGTCGGTAGTGCATCGGCGTCGGGCCGGAGTGATCGGCCTCGCCGTGGAACGTGATTGCTCCCCAGGTGAAGCCCACGATTCCGGTGACGACGCCGACGTCTTTCTCGTTCTCCTCGAGGTAGGGGCCCTGCTCGACGTGGAGTTCCAGGTAGGCCTCGTACTCCTCCTGTGGCTCGCAGGGTTCCTCGCCCTTGTAGCCGATGCGCTCGAGTTCGTCCTCGAACACGTTTCCGTCGACGTCGGACTTGGCGTACTCCTCCTCGAGCGAGTGGGCGCCCGCCCAGACGCCGCTGCCCTGCATCGCCGGCTGGAAGCGCGAGCCCTCCTCGTTGGTCCAGTTGACGATCTCGATGGGGTGTTCGGTCTCGATCTCCTCGTCATTGAGCGTTCGAACCAGTTCCAGCGCGGCGACGACGCCGAGCGCGCCGTCGTAAATCCCGCCGTAGGGCTGGGAGTCGAGGTGGGAGCCGACCATCACGGGCTTCGCGTCGGGGTCGGTCCCCCCACGGCGTCCGAACATGTTTCCGAACTCGTCGATGCGAACGGTGATGTCCTCCGCCGCGAGCTGATCTGCGAACCAGTCGCGGATCCGCTTGTCCTCGTCCGAAAGTGCCAGACGGTGCAGTCCACCGTCGTCCGTGCCGCCGATTTCGGCCTGCTCTTTCATCGTCGAAACAAATCGCTCTCGCTGTAGCGCAACCGGCATACAGCTATGTCTCGGGAATCGTAGATAAGCCTTTGTGTACAACCACCATGCTCAATCGGCTCACACGGACGCAATCACGCACTCGAGCGCAACGTGGTGATCGCAACCTGTCCGCACACGCGACCGTGTTGGGGGTACGGGAAAGTGATATTTATGAAAAGGTGATATCGAGCTCGAGTTCGTTGGCCGTTCCGAGGAGGATCAGCGGAATCTCCTCGGTGAACCAGTCGCCGTTCATTCGGTACGTCGGCCCCGAGACACTGATCGCGCCGAGAACCGCACCCGACTGTTCCAAGACTGGTACGCCGACTGCACTCAACCCCTTCGTGCTTTCCTCGTTGTTGAACACGTAGTTTCGATCCCGGGCGGTCTGGAGCTCCTCGTGAAGCTCGTCGCGGTCCGTGATCGTGTGCTCGGTAAACCGCTCGAGTTCGATCTCCTCGATCAGCGAGTCGGCATAGGAGACAGGAAGCGCGCTGAGAATCGCTTTTCCGGCCGCGGTGGCGTGTAACGGGACGCTCTCGCCGATGTTCGAGTCGGTTTCGACGCCGTGTTCGCTCGTCTCGCGGTGGACGTAGACCCCCTCCCCGTGCTCTTCGATGATGAACTGGGCGCGTTCGTCGGTGCGGTCGGCCAGCCGAGTCACCTTCTCGTGGGCGAGCTTGTACGCCTGTTTCCGCCATCGTGCGTGTTCACCGAGTCGGAGAAACTGGAGGCTGAGGTAGTACTCGTTGCCCTCTTTGACGACGTACCCGTGCTGGTGCATCGTCGAGAGATGGCCGTGAACGGTGCTCTTTGGCATCTCGAGCAACTCCGCCACCTCGGTAACGCGCGCACCGTCGAGTTCGTCGAGGACGTCGATGATCTCGAACAGTCTATCGACCGACTTGACAGACGACAGCTGCGTATCACCTGCATCCATGTTGAATGCTAGTATGACCCATTACTAAATGATCGTTTCGCTGTGTGAATGTCGTGAAACACCACTCGTCCAACATATACTTCGGCATCGCTGCCGTCGGTTTTGATACAACCGTGGGGAAATCTTTTTTATTGCTTCGGTCGATATTGGCGTATCCGATTCGGGCGAGCAGGCTGCCATCAACCGAAGCGGATTCCGTCATTCCATGCCACCAGACACACCGGCGGTATACGACCGTGCAGGACTGGACACGCTCGTCGGCTACGGCGACTCACCCGCGCTAATCGTCGTCGACTTGCAACGCGGCTTCACCGACCCTTCGTGCGTCCTCGGCGGGGACCTCTCGAGCGTCGTCGAACGCACGAACGAACTTCTCGACCCCGCACACGAGACCGACTGTCCCGTCGTCGCGACGCGAATCGTTACCTCCCACCCCGACGGCGCGGACCTCGGAATCTGGGGCGAGAAGATTCCGACGCTCGAGTTGCTGGCCGCAGACTCCGAGTGGGTCGACCTCGACGAGCGACTCGATCTCCGAGAGACCGACCACGTGCTAGAGAAACGGCAGGCGAGTTCGTTCCACGAAACCGAACTCCACTCGATGTTGACCGCATGGGGGGTCGATACGCTCGTCGTCGCCGGCTGTACGACCAGCGGCTGCATCCGCGCGACGGCCGTCGACGGCTGTTCGCACGGGTTCCGCGTGATCGTCCCCGAGGAGAGCGTGGGCGACCGCGCGCCGGAACCCCACGAGGCGAATCTCTTCGATATCCACGCGAAGTACGGCGACGTCAGGCCGTTCGAAGAAGTAGTCGACTACCTCCGCGACCCTAGTGCATTGCGTCCCCACCGTCGGGACTGAGCGTCTGGCCGGTGTAATAGCTACTCTCGTCGGACGCGAGAAAGACCACCGTCGGCGTGATATCTTCGACCTCGCCGAGCCGACCCATCGGGAGCGAGGCCTCCTTCGCCTCGCGCCACTCCTCGCTGATGTCGTCCAAAAGCTCGGTCTGGACCGGCCCCGGCGCGACGGCGTTGACTCGGACCGTCGGCGACACCTCCCGGGCGAGCGCTCGTGTCATACTGATCACGCCGCCTTTCGCGGCCGAGTAGTGGACCAGTTCCTCGCCGCCGACGATGCCGAGCTGCGAGGCTACGTTAATGATCGAGCCGCTGCCCGACTCGAGCATTCCCGGGAGGGCGAAACGGATCGGGAGGAAGGTTCCGCGAAGGTCGACCGCGATCGTTTCATCCCACATGTCGATCGGCATCGACTCGAGGCGCGACTGGGTCAGGATTCCCGCGTTGTTGACGAGGACATCGATCGTGCCGAACGCGGATTCGACCGCCTCGATCATCGACTCGACGTCGTCGGCGTCGCTCACGTCGGCTTCGAACGCGTGCGCCGTCCCGCCGTTCGATTCGATCGTCTCGACCACCTCATCAGCGTGCGTCGAGCCCTCCTGTGGGGGGTAGTTGACGCCGACCGTCGCGCCTTCCGCCGCCAACTCCTGGGCGATGCCGCGTCCGATACCCTTGCTCGCTCCCGTCACTAGCGCCGTCGTTCCGTTCAATCGACCCATACACGATAGTCCCGCAGCGACGGCATAACTGTTCACGTCGCCGGGGGCGACAGCTTCCTACTGAAACCGAAAAGCGGGGCAACGACCTCCCCCTCGTCGCAGCCGACCGTCCTCTACAGTTAAGTCATCGGTTGCTGTCTGTACACAGTATGGTAGAGTCTACCATCCGGGTCGTTAACGCGCGTGTCGTGACACCATCCGGAACGATACCTGGCGGAATGGCTGCCGCAGACGGGAAGATCACCGCGATCGGATCGGAGGAGTCCCTCCCCGAAGCCGAACGGACGATCGACGCCGAGGGGAACTACCTCATTCCGGGGTTCATCTGTCCGCACAACCACATGGGAATCTCACGGTACGAGAACGACTATCATACCCAGTACGAACACGACATGGAGACGGAGACCAAAGCGTGTCTCGCCGGTGGCGTGACGTCGTTCTTTACGTTCCTCCTGCAGGAGGAGCCGTACGTCCCCGACATGGACTTTTTCGTCGAGACCGGCGAACAGGAGTCCTACATCGACTTCGGATTCCACGCGATCGTTCACCAGGATCATCACATCGACGAGATCAACGATCTCGCCGCGGAGGGGATCCGCTCGTTCAAACTGTTCTTCAACATGTACAAGACGTCCGCCCCCGAACTCGGGATCGGACATTCCGACGCCGGCCGCGTCTACACCGTCCTGAAGAAGACGGCCGAGATGGAAAACGCGGTCGTAATGTTCCACGCCGAGAACGATGATCTCGGTCCGGTGAAAGTCGAGGAGATGCAAGAAGCCGGCCGAGACGACCTCAGCGCGTGGGCCGACGCCTCGCCGGGCATCAGCCAGGCGATGCAGATCGAACAGATCGGCATGCTCACCGAACACACCGGCGCGACCTCGTACGTCGTTCACAACAGCATGGAAGAGACGCTCGACGCCCTCTCCCGATATCAGGAGCGCGGCGTCAACCTCTACGGGGAGACCCTGCCGAGTTTCCTCGCCAACCACTGCGAGGACGAGGACGTCGGTCTCTGGGGGAAGATCTCGCCGCCGATCGGCTACAAGGAGGATCAGGAAGCGCTCTGGAAGGCGCTTCGCAACGGCACGTTCCAGAACGTCGGCACCGACCACTGTCCGTACCAACTCGAGTTCAAAGGACCGCGAGACGGGAGCGTCTGGGACTCGCCGCCGGGCGATCAGGGACTGCAAACGTTCCTCCCGCTCATGCTCAGCGAGGGCGTGAACAAGAACCGGATCTCGATGGAGCGGATGGTCGAGGTTTGCTCGACGAACAACGCGAAGCGGTTCGGCATCTATCCGCGGAAGGGCGCGCTCGTCGAGGGTGCGGACGCCGACGCCGTGATCGTCGACCTGACGAAATCGTTCACCGTCGACGAGGACTACCTCTACGGACTGGACAACCGCTGGTGTTCCGCGTTCGGCCGCGAACTCACCGGTGCGCCGACGCACACGATCAAGGGCGGCGAACTCGTCGTCGAGCACAACGACGTGCTCGCCGAAGGCGGGGACGGGCAGTACCTGCCACGCTACGAGGACGGCGTTCCGCTGGCCGAATGAGGTAGTCGTAAGTCGGTCGTCGAGAGCCGTCCGTGTGCAAACTCGGGACGAGGCGATATGCATAGCGATCGACGTCACGTAGCCGGCGTGCCGGACAGCGCTACCGGCCGATAGCTGTCGCTCCAAAAATATTGCACGGCTACCCCCAATGTCTTGTGGTACGAAAAGTACCACCGCGACCGCCGATGGCTCAGTATCTGACAGCATTTGACAGACTCCTCTATTTTGAATGATAGTCAAATTATTTAGAGGTGTGGGTCAGACGAGTGCGGTCGGCCGTTCGGTACTGGGCTCGCAAAGCCGCGCTACAATCCGATTCTTTACGGAGTCCGGATCGCGTCGTAGCCGACGAAACCCCGATCCGATTCGATGACGAGCAGTATTGGTTGTGTGCTCGTTCCGGACCTGAAACGACATATCGACACATATAACGCTCGAATCGGCCAAAAACAAGGTGGCTGCGGACTCATTCTTCGCAGAGTTACTCGAGAAACACGACAGCGAGGACGCTTCGTTCCCCGCCGATTGCGGTAACTCACTGAACTACGCCTGTCAGCACTGCGGCCTCGATTTCAGAGTTAAAAAGACGGAAAACGAAACGGTGCCGAACGTATCTGCTAACAGAGAATGCGGCGAACAATTTTATTTTCAAACTGCTTGTTAGTAACGCACATGCGGAAACAGCCGATGAACAGCTGAAATCAGCGCTGCAACTGTGGACTTCCGTCACCGAGTTCGTCGGCGTCCCAGTACTCGTGGTCGTTGCCAGTCCGATAACACGCCTTCCGGTGAGTATCGCCGAGTTCGTACATCGGCGAGGCCTCCGTACACGTTTTCCGTGCATACGGACATCGGGTGTGAAACCGAGAGCTCTCGGGCGGGTTGCGGGGAGACGGGACGTCGCCGGCGATCGGCGCGACTTCACGATGTCTCTCGTCGATCGAAGTTCGTGGCAGGCTGTCCAGGAGTTTCTGCGTGTACGGATGCGACGGGTTGTCGAAGATCACGTCCGTCGGACCGCTTTCGACGATCTTTCCGAGATACATGATGGCGATCCGGTCGGCTATCTGTCGAATAACGTCGAGGTTGTGTGCGATGACGAGATACGTCAGGTCGTACTCGGCCTGCAGATCCTTCATCAGGTTGATGATCTGGGCCTGGACGGAGACGTCGAGCGCCGAGATCGGTTCGTCGAACACGATAAAATCCGGCTCGAGGCGGTGCGGACGGCTACGAGTCACCAATGGCGGACGACGCGGACCCCTACGACCTGCTCGGAGTCAATCGACTGACGCTCGATCCAGGTCTCGAGCACAACACCGACGCCGCCAGCTCCGAGTGACAAAATCGGGGGTGGCGACCGATCGAACCCATCGACACGTCGCCAGCACTGCCATCGATATCTATCGTTGCCCCTTCAGACAGTCGATTCACGGTCCAACGAGCGCTACCAGTGTTGGAGATGGTGGCGTCAACTCGTACGTCGACGGCGAATAGTTTCAGCTTATTTCTTCTATTGTTGGCTTTCTACCGGTAGTCGACACCAAATGCGGATTGAAGTAGCGAATGGAGACGCCATTTGATTAATATCTTCACGAGAACAAGCCGTTCTTCCAAGCGCTGAATCTTCACCGCCACCCAATTTATATCGCGCTATAGAATTTATACATATTGAATTAGTACCCATTCTGTCTGTAAACGATCGATATCCGCCGAATCGCCGGTAGACCATAACACACTTGATTAGCCCAATAATCAAGTGTGGTTTTATGATGGTCGCCTCCCTCTACGAATCACGAACGATGAATCTCAGCAGAAAACGGCTTCTCGAGGGGGATCGCGCATGAATTCCGAATCGACACCAGTCGCAGAACCACTTGAGGAGTTCTTGCGCTCGAAGTCGAAAGGGGGTGAAGGAAGCGGGAACTACCGCCGAAATCTCGAACGCTGCGTCGAGGACTTTCTTGATTGGCTTGTGATAGATCCCCAATCGGGAATGACGTTCGGCGAGATAGATGAGAGGACATTTCGTCGATACGCCCGCGAACTCACAGCCCGTGATTTAACGCCGGGAACTATCAGAACGTACTACGCACAGGTGAGCGCCTACATTGGGTGGTGCGTGCGAGAAGGACTTCTCGAGGTGAACTACGCGCAGCGAAACGTCGCGAAGGAGCCACTGCCAGAGAACAACGGGCGACGATCGGGGGATCAACAGGCCTGGACCGATGAACATCGGCTACTGATCACTCGTCACGTCGACGAACAAGCTCACGATGCAGCAGATGAGAAGGGATTTGGTGCGATCAAAGAGTTCCGCGATCGAACTCTTGTCTATGTCCTCTGCTACTCGGGGGTGCGGGGCGGGGAAATCTTCGCGGACCCAAAGGATAATCGGCGAAACGGGCTTCGGTGGGGCGACGTTTCCCTCGAGGATCGGAAGATGACCGTTCTTGCTAAAAAGCAGGATTGGTCCGATCGGTCGCTAACGAAACAGGCTATAAATCCCATGCTACGATACAGAAATATACTTGATCCAGCTAGCGATGACTGGCCAGTGTTTCCGACGTTTCACCTGCCCTCACTCTACGAGACGCTTCGGACCGGGTTACAAGACGTTCACGGCTGGTCGACCGACGATATCGAAACGTTCGTTGATGAACTCACCGGACAGACCGATGTGCTCGAAGCCCTGCGCGAATACAATCTCCCACCGACTTCGATCAATACAGACGGTGCTCGGAGGATTATGCGCCGACTCTGCGAGGGAGCGGATCTCGAGCTCGAGGGAAAACATGGCTATCTCGCCCCTCACGGAGGACGCCGTGGCGCTGGAGAGGTGATGGTTCGCCAGCGCGGATTCACCGCTGCTGCCCGACTCTTAGATAACAGTGAGGAGGTCGTTCGCGAGTCATATTCACATATCGAAGCGAAAGAGATGGCAGAGGATGCTGGAAATGCCTTCTCAGAACATGATCAGTGAGTTCCAGTATCTCACAAAGCAGTTACTCACCGACCTCAGGAGGGTAGGATCCTTGATCAGGACTGCAGTAGCTGATCTCATTGAACTCGTCGAACACAGCGTACGTGTTGTCAGAGCTTTCGATTAGGAGGTCTGTCTCGTATTCGCTCTCCTCAAGCGGTACGGTCTTTGCGGTTGCCTCGACTAGCGATATCGACATATCCTCCATTGTCGATGATGATCGAATGGCAGCGCAACGAGCGGCTCACGGCATTGAAGAACATGTCACGTCGGAATAGTTCGGTGGGAATCAATTCGAACCGCACATCGTGGTCGAGACGCGCGACTCAGTAGTAACGCATGACCAAATTCGTGACGTACTCGTAGAAGGGATCACGCTTCACGACAATCCGGCTCTCGGCACGGTGAAACAGGAGGTATTCGTGGGTGGGACTTGAAGACATTGTTGACGCTGTCGAGCACGTTGAGTCGTTGTTAGCCAGGCTCCGTTCAAGATTCATTCTCGTGGCAGCAAACGGATGCTGACGTACAACTGGAGAAAACGTGTGCGATGCTCGGAACGTGCGTCAGTTACGCAACGGAACGATTGACATCCTCCTGCGCCTGAAGACGCAGGAATCTCGAGCGGTGGGAGTTTCAGGTTTGCAACCATGACTTTACCACTGTACGGGAGTTCGCGTCTAACGGCTCTGTTGAACCACTATACAGCGTCGAGATAGGCAACTAAATCAAAGGAGTTGAAACGGGAGAATCGAGTTGTCCATGACCCAAATCTCCCGCTTCATTGGGGAAGTTATGTCGATCCTCTCGCTCTCGTCGGTTCCGCTCAGTTCTTCCGGATCGTCTAGCGCCTCGGCTCACTCGCGGAATGCCTCCTCGAATCCGACAGGAAGAGATACCCTCGGTGATGTGACACGGGGGATCACCGGCGTTTCAGAACGTGCGCCACTGCTCACGCAGTTTGAAGACCCACGAGCCAGTTTTGCCTCGACACCCTCATCGCCGAGGAGCGCCCTTTCGGCGATGATCGAGACGTCTCGAAGGGCGAGACTCTCGCAACTTCTTCTAACCAAAACTACAGGTGCTCTCGGGCCGAGAATGGAGTCATGACACGGACGGGTGGATCGCGGATCGTCGAGGAGACGACCCTCGAGAGCGGGCGCCTCGAGCGGCTGACGGCTCGCATCGAGACGCCCGAAAAGAGGCCGTCGCTCGAGGTTCGGACGCCGGTCACTGACGAACCGATCGGAGCGATCCCGGCCTGTACGGCCGACGACGTCGCGGTTGCGGTCGAACGTGCTCGTTCGGCCCAGACCGGCTGGGAACGGGCGACGGTCGACGAGCGAATGGCGATCCTCGAGCGGTTCGGAGACCTCGTACTGAAACGCCGTGGGGAGTTGCTCGACGTGGTGCAACTCGAGACCGGAAAGTCCCGTCACCACGCCCTCGAAGAGATACTCGATGTCCCGCTGACGTGTTCGTACTACGCGGCGAACGGGCCCTCGATACTCGCGGACGCAGACCGGTCGGGTGCGATTCCGCTGGCCTCGGACGCGACGATCACGCACGATCCCGTCGGCGTCGTCGGCGTGATATCGCCGTGGAACTACCCGCTGACGCTCGCGATGACCGACGCGATTCCTGCCCTGCTCGCCGGCAACGCCGTCGTCTGTAAACCCGACGAGCGCACGTCGTTTATCGCGCTGGCGCTCGCGGAGCTGCTGGCGGAGGCTGGTCTGCCGGACGACCTGTTCCAGATCGTTACCGGCGAAGGGGCGACAGTGGGTCCCTCGCTGATCGACGAAGTCGACTACATCGCCTTTACCGGCGGCACCGAGACGGGTCGAACGGTTGCCGAGCAGGCCGGCCGGAACCTGATCGGCTGCTCGCTCGAACTCGGCGGGAAGAACCCGATGCTCGTCCTCGACGACGCCGATCCAGAGACGGCCGCTCGCGGCGCGGTCAAGGGTGCGTTCACCAACGCAGGGCAGCTCTGTCTCGCTCCCGAACGGATCTACGTCGACGAACGACGGTACGACGAGTTCCTCGACGCCTTCGTCGGCGCCACGCGGCGTCTCGAAGTCGGTCTCGAGTTCGACTACGGTCCCGATATCGGTTCGCTGATCGACGGCGATCACCTCGACAGCGTCCGCGAGCACGTCGAGAGCGCGGTCGCGGACGGCGCATCGCTGCTCTCGGGTGGCCGCACCCGTCCCGACGTCGGCCCGTTCTGTTACGAGCCGACGATCCTGACGGACGTCGACCCTGACTCGCGGGTCGCCTGCGAGGAGACGTTCGGTCCCGTCGTCTCCGTCCATCCCGTTTCGAGTGTCGACGAAGCGATCGAACGGGCGAACGACACCGAGTATGGTCTGAACGCCAGCGTCTGGACAGGCGACCGCGAGCGCGGCCGTGCGGTCGCCCGCGAGATCGACTGTGGCACCGTCTGCATCAACGATCCGTACACCGTCGGCTGGGCGGCGACGGACGCGCCGATGGGCGGCTTCGGCGACTCGGGACTCGGCCGTCGTCACGGCCCTGAGGGACTCCAGCGGTACGTCGAGGCCCGGACGGTCGCGACCTCGCGGATCGGCCCGCTGGACGCGCCGCCGGGCGTCTCGCCGCGCTGGTTCGCGCGCTTTATGATCGGACTGACGAAGCTTCAGCGGCGACTCACCAGGTGGTTGCCGTGAGCGACACCGAAGTCTTCTTCACCGGCTTCCCGGGCTTTCTCGGCTCGGCACTGCTCGAGCGCGTCCTCGCCCGCGGCGACGGACCGGTCGCCTGTCTCGTCCAACCGCAGTACCTCGAGACCGCACGCCGGCGAGCGCGGGAAATCACCGCCGGAATCGACAGGGTCGACGACGACGCGGTTCGGCTCTACGAGGGCGATATCACCGAACCCGACCTCGGACTGGGCGAGGAGTCGTTCGCGGACGTTCGCGAACTCTACCACCTCGCAGCCGTCTACGACCTCGCCGTCGACCGCGACCTGGCGGAAGCGGTCAACGTCCGGGGAACCGAACACGTCCTCGAGTTCGCCGACGGCCACGACGTGGATCGGTTCCACTACGTCAGCACCTGCTACGTCAGCGGCCGGTACGATGGCGTGTTCACCGAGGACCACCTGCGGGAGGGCCAGACGTTCAACAACCACTACGAGGAAACCAAGTACCGCGCGGAGGTCGCGGTCCAGGACCGGATGGATGCCGGCCTGCCCGCGACGATCTACCGGCCCGCGATCGTCGTCGGCGACAGCCGGACGGGCGAGACCGACAAGTACGACGGCCCCTACTATCTGCTTCGCCTCTTGCTGGCCCAACCCGACTGGCTCTCGGTGGCGTTTACGCTGCCGGACTCGAGCGACGCCGAGCTAAACGTCGTTCCCAGGGACTACGTCGTCGATGCGATCGCTTATCTCAGCGCCCGCGAGGAGACTGTCGACGAGGTCTACCAGCTTTGCGATCCCGCGCCGCTGGCCGTCCCGCGGTTCGTCGACGTCCTTGCCGAGGCGGCCGGTCACCGCACCGTCACGCTGCCAACGACGAAACCGATCGCACGAACGGTGTCGAGCCGGCTCTCGTCATCGCTGCCGCTCGAGCCCGCTACCTTAGACTACCTCGACCATCCGACGCGGTACGCCTGTCCGAAGACGATGCAGGCGCTCGAGGGAAGCGGGTTCGAGGTACCACCGTTCGAGTCTTACGTCGATCGTCTCGTCGCCTACGTCCTCGAGAATCCCACCGTCGGCGACGGGCCGATGGTCTAGCTGGGGTTTCGAAGTCCGAAGCTCTGTTTAGGTTCAAAGCAATTGATATTATCAAGTATCCGTGCAAAATATATTCGTCGGTGCTGGCGTAACCGATACCTCCGTCAGACCAACTTACTGATTTTCAGACCGCTCCACTGTTCAAGTGCCGTTCGTCAGCTTCGAATTGATCGATCAGCCGAATTGGACGGTACGGATAGGGAGCTCAAACTGGAATGTCACTCCACCAGTCGATTGTAGAGCCGACCGAACAGGTATCCGAGGACGAATGCATCGACAACCCCGAGAATCGTCCTCCAGACGATCTCGCCCGGTACGGGAAACCCCGCCGTCGTCGGGCATAGCCCGACTGCTTGAGGGAGCGAAGCTCCCTCTCTGTTCACGCCGGGGAGGATGTCATTGCCAGCGGGTACCCGGAGTGACCGAACTTAATTGTGCTTGTTACCGTTTCGGAATTGACGGTCAGCGACGAGAAACACGACGATCGCCAGCAGCGTGACACCAACTCCGAAACCGGGTGTCCCGTCATCGACGTCTTCCGACATGCTGTCACTGTCAGTCTCGTGCGCGCTCGAGTCCTCATCGTCAGACGGATCATCGTCATCCATCTCATCAGCGCTCGAGTCATCATCGTCCACGTCAGGTAGTCCGACACCAATGGCAAACTGCGAGAAGCTGTCGACACCAGCACTGAAGCGAAGTTTGTCTTCCGTTTCGTCGATCACCGTCGTCTCGAGTGGTCGCCACTCGTCGGCGTCGGGGTCGAAGTGGTACAGCGAGACCGCGTTTGCGTCACCGTCGGCGACCGCAAGCGCCTCGCTCGGCACGCTGAACTCGATCGTCGCCGAGTCGAACTGGTCGGGCTCGAAGTCGGTAGCGATCTGGAGGTAGCCAACTGCCTCGAGACCCTGATCGAGGTCACGAGTGTCGTCGCTGGTCGGTTCATTACCCTCTCGGATCGTCATCGCCGTGTCGATCGACTCGGTGAACTCGATGGCGAATCGTTCGGTCGTCGCTACTGGGCGGTCCTCGTCTGCGGTGTCGTCGGTGAAGAACCGGAGTTCGATCGTTCGAGTATTGCTGAATTCGAGGTGTGATTCAGAGACGCCGTCGCTAACGGAGGGAGTGATGTCTGCTCGAAGCTCATCACCCACAGTGCGAACCGATGTCGTCAGGTCGCTGTCTACTGACGTGCTGGGACTGCTTGCCCCGCTTCCGGTGGAGGGCACAGCTTCGACGGACACCGTTGTCGGACTGGATTCTATCTCGTTCAGTTCAGCAGCCACCTCGTATTCGCCAGCGGCAGTTTCCTCGAACGTGCCATTGTCTGCGTTCGTCCAGTTGAATGCGTCGTCGTCATCTTCGACGACATTCCCGAATTCATCGAAGGCGGTCACCTCGAAGTCGACCATCTCACCAGCGTCGATTGTCTGCTCTGCGGCCGGATCGAGTTCGACCGACGCTACGTCTCCGGGCTCGACGGTGACAGATCCCGTAGCGTCGGTTGTAGTCTGCTGTTCGGTAAAGACGATTTCGACGGCGTCCTGTGCCGTCGTCGAATTCACCGCGAAGGTAACCTCGCCGTCAGCGTCGGTAGATGCAGTCGTCGTCTTCTCGTCGCCGTTGAGATAAAGACCGGTACCATCACTGCCATCGGCTTCTACGTCGACGTTTGCGACCGCGTTGTCGTTCATATCAGTGATGGCGACGGTGTAGGTGATCGCGTTCTCGCCGTCGGCGACGATTGTCTCGTTGGCGGGGTTGGCAGCAATTGCAACGTCAGCAGGGTCGCCTGATTCGAACGTTACGGTGGCGTCTGCAGTTCCCGCATCGGACTCGCTGAACTCGAGAGTGTACACACCGGCGTCACTCGAGGTCGCGGTGAACACTGCCTTACCGTCTGAGTCGGTCTCACTGGTCTCACCAGTAAGATCTTCGAGCCCGTCAGCGTCGTCTACCTCGACAGTTGCCGCTTCGACGGGGTTTTCGAACGTGCCCGCGACGGTCACCTCGATTTCGACTTCTTCATTGTTGTCGGCAACCGCCCCGTCAACGGTTACGGTCGCGTCGATCTGCTGGGGGATGGCTTCGACGGTCACCACCTCACTGTCGGTGTCGTCGCCGCTCGTCACGGTCACGCTTCCCGTCCCGGCGTCACTGACTACGGTGTCCCATCGTAGGGTACGCTTTTCGGTGTCACCGCTCTCGAGTGTGACCGCTTCGGTGTCCTGTTCGTCGCCGTCGAAATCACCCAGTTCGATAGTCCGGTCGCCGTCTGCACCCCAGTTGGTGACGTTTGCGGTCACCTTGAGGGTCGTCCCTTCGGTGACTGGGGCGTTCGTCTCAGTAATGGCCACCGAGTAGAAGGGATCGGTGTCCTCCCACGCGAACGTGGGGTACTGGTCGGTGGCGTGCCAGGTGTCGGGAAAGGCGAAGCCGTTCATGATCACGGTGGCGTTTTTCCCGTGCATCTGCCAGATTTCGAGGCCCTCCCCGCCGCTGGAGTCGGACTGTCCCGTGGTCTGCGTGTCCCAGTAGGAGTCCGTCACGTCGCCGCCGGTGCCCACGAGTCCGCCGACGCTACCAGATTCGTCCCCGTCGTTCACTTCGCCGGCCGCGTACGATCGTTCGATCGTGCCGGGGTTGGAATTGGACGAAGGGTTGTGCCCGACCAGTCCACCGACGGCTCCGTCGCCGCGGACGTCGGCGGTCGCGTACGAGTCGGAGACGGTCGCCTCGTACCCGTTCCACCCGACCAGCCCGCCAACTCGCTGACTTCCGTGAACATCACCGGTCACGTACGACCGCGCGATGGTACCGTAATTTGCACCGACGATCCCCCCGGTATCCGACCCGCCCACGATAGACGCGTTCTCGAGTCCGACGTCGCGAACCTCGCCTTCGAAGTCGTGGCCGCCGATGGCAGTGAACAGGCCGACTTCATCCTCGTCTAGTCGGTCGATCGTCAGGGCCTCGACGACGTGACCATCGCCGTCGAACTCGCCCGCAAATGGCGACTCCGAGTCGCCGATCGGGTCGAAACCGTCGCCGTCGTGCCAAACGTCGGCCTCGGCGGCATCGACGTCTCCCTCGAGGACGTAGTGGGCATCGAGTTCCGCCCCGATCGCCTGCAGTTCGGCCGCGTTCGCGATCCGGTAGGGCTCCTCGTCCGTACCCTCACCTTCGTGGGCCAGCCAGAGCGAGTGGTCCACCACGAGCGTCCCGGCCGACGGCGTGGCGTTCGTCGAGTTGGATCGGTAGCCGTCCGCCTCGAAGGTCATCTCGTAGACGCGCTCGCCCGGAACGACCGTGAACTCGTAGGTGCCGTTCGCGTCGGTCGTCGTTTCGGAGACGGTGCCGTTCGCGTCGGTCGTCGTTTCGGAGACGGTGCCGTCCGCGTCGGCTGTCACGGTCGCCCCTCCGAGCGCGTCGCCGGTTACCCGGTCACTTACGCTTCCCTCGATGGTCGAATCGCCCTCGAGCGCGATCGGAACCGAGACCGTCGCACCCGAGTCGACTTCGTCCGTCGTGGCAGTCGACTTCTCGTAGCCCGTGGCATTCCCGGTGACGGCGTACTCGTCGCTCGTTCCGGGAACCGTGACCCCGAGCGTGCCGTCTTCGCCGGTCGTCTCCGCCGGTTCGAACTGTGCACCGTCGTCATCGCGCTCGATCGTCAGCGAGACGTCCTCGAGGCCCTCGTCGGTGAGCGAATCAATGGCATTTACCTCGAGCGTGGCGTCGCCGTCGAGCGAGACCGGCTCGGACGGTGTCGTGACTCCGGGCTCCTCGATGAGTACGTCGAACTCGACCAGCTCGTAGCCAGCCGCCGCCACGACGACGGCGTACTCGACGCCGCTCGGCAGCTCGGTGACGGTATAAGTGCCGCCCCCGTCGTGGCTTCCTGCGTAGGTGCCATCGCCGTCGACCGGCGTCGCTTCGACGGTCGCACCCTCGAGGCCGTCGCCGAACTGCTCGCCGACGACGTCGAGTTCGAGTGCGCCGTTTCCGGCCAGCGCGACGTCGACCTCCTCGGTCCCGTCGACGCGAATGGATTCCGTCCCGGCGTCGAAGCCGTCGGCTTCGGCGGTGAGCGTGTAGTCGTAGCCGCCGACGACCTCGGTCAGCTCGTAGCTGCCGTCGGCGTTCGTCTCGGTCTCGTAGGCCAAGTTGGCGTCGACACGCTCGTCGTCGATCTCGAGCGTAACGTTCGCGTTGGCGATCGGTTCATCAGTCACCGCGTCGGTTACCGCTCCGGAGACGGTTTCCTCGCCGGGTTCCAGGAGGTCGACGTCGATCGTCTCGCTGTTGCCGGCTCGCAGCACTGCTTCGCCGCGTTTGGTCTCGGCTTCGTAGCCGTCGGCAAAGGCCGACACGTCGTACGTCGTATCGATGTCCATATAGCCCGGGACGGCCACGTCGTACTCCCCGTCGGCGTCCGTCGCACTCTCGATAGTGAACGTCGTCCCGGTCGCATTCTCGGTGACCTCGAGGTCCACAGCCTCGATCGGCTCGCCGGTGAGTCGGTCGGCCACCGTGCCATCGATCGATGCCGAGTACTCGAGCGTGGCCTCGAGTTCGGCAGTCTCGCCCGGCTCGAGGTCGACACCCTCGATTGTCACCATGTCGTAGCCGTCCTTCGAAATCTCGAGATCGTACGTGTCATCGCTCGAGACGGCCTCGAACGGGACCGAACCGTCGTCAGCGGTCGATCCCGTGTACGGTCCTGCGCCGTCGGAGCCAACTGCCTTGACTGTCACGTCCTCGAGTCCGTCTCCGGTGCGTTCGGAGACGACGTCCACGTCGATTGCGGCGTCGCCTGCCAGTTCGGCGTCGAGTTCGTGGTCGGCTTCGTCCGTGATGCTCTCTTCGGAGGTGGTAACTGGTTCGTACCCATCTCTCTCGATCGTCACCTCGTAGTCTTGACCGCCGGGAAGCACGTCGACCTCGTAGCTGCCATCCGCGTTGGTCGTTGCACTGTACGCACCTGCGCCGTTTTCGGCAGTGACGGTCGCGCCTTCGACTCCGCCGCCGCTCTCGCCGTCGGTGACCGAGCCGGTGAGTTCGGCGTTGCCGCCTATCGCGTAATTTAGAACGGGGCCCGGAGTCATGGGGATTGTGCGATCCCTGTATCCGTCTTTCGAGCCGGTCAGCGGGTAGAGCGGCCCGCTGGGAACGTTGAACTCTATCCGATCGAAGCCATCGCCCGTAAACGCCGTTTCCCCCAAGCTTTCGCTCTCGACTGTCACTGTGACTCCCTCGAGTCGCTCATCCGTACGGTTATCTTTCCAGGACACCCCTACGTCCGCATCGCCCGTGAGCTCGAGGTCGACGCCGGTGACGTCCTCGCCATCACCGATTGACGCCGTCGTCATCGAGTTCTCGCCCCAGCCGTCGGGATCGGCGCCCACAGTGTACTCCTCGCCCGTTCCGGGCACGGCGATCGCGTATGATCCTCCCTCGTTCGTTTCGCTGGTATACGTTCCCGCGCCGTTTTCGGCCGACACGTCGATATTGGGCACGCCAGTTTCGAACGTGGTATCTGTAATCTGGCCGCTCACGGTTGCGTTGCCCTCAAGTCCAATGACAACGTCGTCGACATCGTCGTCGACGGTGACGGTCGTGGCGTTCGCCTCGTAGCCCTCTGCGGTCGCTTCGAGTTCGTACTCCTCTCCGGTTCCGGGCACGTCCTCGAACGTGAATGCGCCGTTCTCGTCCGTCTGCACCTCGTCTTCGGTCCCATCGGGTGAAACGAGGATGAGGCTCGCATCCTCGATCGGGACATCCAATGGAGAGTGTGCGTGCACATCGACGACGGTTCCCTCAAGGTTCATGCCGTGATCGACCGGATCGGACGCTGCCGTCCCGATGAGTCCGCCAGTGAAGGCACTCACCGCGATGACAAAGACGATCGCCGCGGGGCGAAGCCCCCTCATTGCTCCTCCGCGGCCGGTTTCGGTTCCGGGACAGTTCGGCGTCCTCGAGTAGTCTGCCATTGGGTCCGTGGGCGACGGAGAATCTCACACAGCACCTGAGAATGTCGTGATGGTCGACACCGAACGGATATCCGGCGGTGAATAGATGGCATTGCTTGTTCACTGATACTGATAGATAGCGCATAAACCGAATACCAGCGGATAGTGGTATGGCGAGAGATGCACACTGCAGCGGCCACCATTGATCGGTTGGACGATCTGTCTCCAGGCTGAACTAAATCGGATCGATAGAGTCGTACTGGCTGGCGTACAAAACACTGACAAACTCATGTACGTTGCCGGGCTGATCGCCTACGCCGGATCGGCACTCATCGGCGGTCTGCTGGCGGTCGCACTGCTGACAAAATACGACCGTCGACAGCCCTCCTTTACCTTCGGACTGTTTCTGCTCGTCATCGGCTTTTGGGCGGCGACGTACGTTGGCTATCTGGTCGTCTCGAGCGAGCAGTGGCTCCTGTTTTTCATCCAGCTCTCGTATCTCTCAGTCGTCTCTGCACCCATCGTCTGGCTCGTCTTCGCACTCCAGTACACCGATCACGAGGCCTGGCTCTCGAGGCGACGGATCGCCCTGCTGTCAGTCGTTCCTGCGGGCGTCCTCACACTTGTCTGGACCGCCCCATATCACTCGCTGTTCTACACCGACACCGTGGTCACGATAATCGACGGCGTCGCCCTGCTCGACACACCGCCCGCGGTCGGCCACCGAATTAATATCATGTACGGGTACGGACTGCTCCTGATCGGAACCGCCCTGATCGTCGCGGAGATCTTCACCACAAACCGGCTCTACCGTCGACAGTCGCTGGTGCTTTTGGCCTGTCTGAGCGCGCCGTGGATCGCAAACGGCGCGTTCCACCTCGGTGTACAACCGATTCCGACAGCGGATCTCACCCCAGTCGTCTTCGTTCTCGCCGGCATCCCACTGGCAGTAATCGTCCAGCGCGCCGAACTCACCGGCTTCGTCCCAGTCGCCCACGAACGGGTCTTTCACACCCTCGACGACCCCGTCTTCGTTGTCACCGACTCGAATCGGATCCTCGATGTCAACCGTGCTGCCCGCATGCTGGTCGACGCCGACGCCACCGTCACACCCATCGAAGGCAGCGAGATCACTGACCTGCTCCCAGAGTCGCTACTCGACGACGGCGACCTCCATCCCGATCTCGAGACTGCCATGGGATGTGTAATTGACGTCGACGGCAGGCCCCGGCAGTACATCGCCCGCGTTCGCGCTATCGATCCGGGCCGTCAGGATCCACGGGGCGGTATCGTTTCGTTGACTGATGTTACGGATCAAAAACGACAGCAGGAGAACCTCGAGGCCAAAAACGAACAACTCGAGCGCCTCGCCAGCGTCGTCTCGCACGATCTCGCGACGCCGCTTGCAACCGGCGAGAGCCTGGTCCACCTCATCCGTGCCGATGTCGACGATGGAGATCCGGAACTCGAGCAGTCGCTCGATGATCTCGAGGCCGTCCACGCCCGGTTGCGGGAGTTCGCCGATGCGCTCCCCGAACTCGCGCGGGAAAGCACCGACGTTGAATCACCGATCGAGTGCGATCTCGAGTCCGTCGTGCAAGCGGCATGGGGTGTCGTGGACACTGGCGATTTGGCTCTCGTGATCGAGTCAACACGGACTATCAGAGGCGATCCGCGGCGGCTGCAACAGGCATTCGAGAACCTGTTCCAGAACTCCGTAGAGCACGGCTCTACGAACCCTGCTTCGCGGACTCAGAAGGATTCCGTCGAACACGGTTCGCCGAAATCCCGTCCGGATGACTCCGGGATCGCCGTCGACGCCGATGTCGTCGGGCAGAACCGGGATCGGAACGGATCCTGGGCGGGCGGAATCACCCCTTCCGGGGGGCACACAGGTGGTGTGAGAGCAGCGAACGGCACTCGAGTGACGACGATTCGAGTCGGAACGGTCGGTCCGGTCGTCGACGGTAGGAGCGACGGGACCGACTCCGCCGATCGAGAAACCGTCCGGAAACGTGGCTTCTACGTCGAGGACGACGGTCGTGGAATCCCGCCCGAGCGGCGCGAGCATCTCCTTGAGTTCGGTGTCAGTACGGGCTCCGGTGCAGGCTACGGGCTTGCCATCGTCCGAACCATCGTCGAAGCACACGGCTGGTTCCTCGAGATCGGGGAGTCGACCGACGGTGGAGCGCGGTTCGAGATTCTCGAGGTCGACTGACCGACCTTCGGCGCACCACCGCATGGTGGTATGCGTTTTAGTACGTTGGGTTCCGACTTGTGATCAGTGATATCACCAGAGCGACTGATCGATCGACCTGCCTCCCCGCAGAAGGGATGCCAGATCGGTCGCGACGGACTCGCGAATACGGGAGACGCCCCAGTGGGGGAAGAGAAGACACGTCAATGACAGCACTAAATACCGACGCCGATTCAAACGACCGACACGTCCTGTCTGGGACGGTCGACGCGTTGCTCGTCGACGATGACGAAACGTGGGCCAGAACGCAGCGGCGAGTCCTCGAGCGGTACTACGACGCCGTCTCAGTCTCGACGGCCCACACGCTTCAAGACGCCCTCTACGCCCTCGAGACGGGTTCGCCAGATTGTCTCATCTGTGACTACCAGCTCGGCGACGGCACTGGGCTCGAATTCCTAGAAGCGGTCAGACGCGACCACCCGAAGCTGCCGTTCGTGCTCGTCACCGGACAGGGGGACGAATCAGTCGCGAGCGAGGCGATCCGAGAGCGCGTCACCGACTACGTTAGAAAGGACGATCTGGCGAGTCAACCTGACCTCCTCGCCACGCGGCTTACGTCTGTCGTGGAAGCCTACCGAACGGAACAGGCACTTGAACGCGAACAACGGAGCAAAGACGCGTTGCGCAGACTGGTCACCGCCAGCACGAATAGACAAGAACTCGGCCGGGGCGTCTGTCGTCACTTCGTCGACGAGCAACGGTACGCGTTCGCGTGGATCGGCGTCCTCGATCGCAACGGCGCGGTCGTCCCGTTCGCCACGGCCGGCGACAACAGCTACCTTGAAGCGGTCCTCGAGCCCGGTACGAAGCCTGGTCACGGGACCGAGCCAGCGGTGACAGCGCTCGCACGCGGCGACACAGTCGTCGAATCGCTGATAGACTCCGCCAGCGAACCACCGGAGTCCGTCAATGCTGAATCGAGAGCTGAAGACGCAGACTATGAGCCCGATTCCAGCGAAGGGATCGACGGGGCCCAAAGCATAGCACAGTGGCGACAAGCGGCGCTCGAGCACGGCATCGGCTCCGCGATGGCGGTCCCCATCGAGTACGACGATGTCCAGTTCGGCGTGCTCGCTGTCTATGACAACGGAGTCGCGTTCGACTCCCAAGCGAGAGAGCTGCTCTCCGAGTACGCGGAGACGGTTGGCTACGCGTTCCAGGCAACAGAGTGGCGACGGGCACTGTTCTCCTCGACCGCCACGTCCCTCGAGATCACCGTCGCGGACGAATTCTCACCGCTCGTAGCGCTCTCCCGCGAGCTGGCGCGAACGGTGACAATCGAGGTCGGAACCGTCATTCCCAGAAACGACGATGAGGTGCTCTATCTGGCCTCCATCTCGGGTGCATCTGCGAGCTCGATCGAGGATGCCGGTGAAGCCGTCGCATCCGTACGCTCGGTCGAGGTGTACGAGACCGGCGACCCCGTTCGATGCGGGCTCGTTGTCGAGACACCAGTACCCGAAACGGTCCTCGTTGAGGTCGGCAGTCGATTCCGGCGAACCGTCGTTGCCGACGGTCAAATGCGCATCTCGGCCTCTGTTCGGGCTACAGAGGCGGTTCGTCCCGTAATCGATCGTCTTGAGGACGCGTTCGCCGACGCATCGGTAACGACGGTTTGGTCCGATCACTCCCAACCGGAGGACCCCGACGGGGGTGGGCTGGAACGACTGACGGACCGGCAGCGTCAGGTGCTGGAACTGGCACTCAACGCAGGATACTTCGAGCGACCGCGCCGGCACAACACCGGCGAGCTTGCGGCTATGCTCGATATCTCTCGAGCGACGTTCACTCAGCACCTACGAGTTGCGCAATCAAAGGTGTTCGAGGAACTGGTCTCTGTGTGAATCAAGTTCGTCGACTGATCCGCAATCTATCAGTCATTGACAGACGACCACCTCACCAATGATCGTTTCGACCGACCCTATTGAATCGCCAGACGGAGTCGCATTAACCCGTTAGAACTAGGGAGCGCTGTATAGTGGCAACCCGCGGTGAGTAATCTCTGACGGGGAACATCCAGAACGTACTGGGGCGTCAGCTAGCTGTTATTCGACGCAGGAAGCGCTCAGACACCTACTCAGCAGATCGCTGTTTCGTGTCTTCGCGAGTGAGACAACTATGACGAACGATCTCGAACCACTTGCGCCAGAAACAGCCAGACAAATGTACCTTGACGAACGGCGACACGAACTCGCGGATGCAACCTTGCAGTCACACGACTACCGACTCGAGCAGTTTGTACAATGGTGTGAAAGTGAGGAAATCAACAATCTAAACGACTTCTCCGCGCGAGACATCCATCGCTTCCGAGTCAAGCGGCGAAACGAGGACGAACTTGCCACGGCGTCGATGAAGGGACAGTTGGCGACGTTACGTGTCTTTCTCCGGTTCTGTGTGAGTGTTGATGCTGTTCAATCAGGACTCGATGAGAAGATTATCCTGCCAACAACTACAGCAGCGGACGCACGCGACGAATTGCTCAGTAAGGATCGGGCTCAGAAAATACTGGATCATTTGGAACGGTATCGCTACGCAAGACTCGAACACGCGCTGTTCGAAGTACTCTGGCATACAGGTCTACGAATCGGGGCTGCGACCGGAATTGACGTCGAAGATTACGATCCAGATGACCAGTACCTCGCTCTCGTACACCGACCGAATACTGGGACTTCTCTGAAGAACGGCTCGAAAAGCGAACGACTAGTCGCACTGAACGAACGTGTTTGCCGGGTTCTGGACGACTGGCTCGCAGTTAATCACCCACGGGTCGTCGATGACTACGGTCGAACACCGCTATTCGCTACGAAGCGAAATCGTCTCAGCCGTAACCGTGGTCGAACAATTGCATATCAGTATACGCGCCCGTGCATATACGAGAACGACTGTCCGCATAACCGAGACATCGAGGAGTGTGAAGCACGTCCAACAGAGTACGCGCACAAGTGCCCATCAGCGCTGAGTCCACATCCTGTTCGAAGGGGTTCGATTACACATCATCTTCAATCGGATACCCCTGAACGAATCGTGAGCGATCGGATGGATGTTGGTATAGACGTACTGGAGCGACACTACGATCAGCGATCCGCTAGAGAAAAGCTTGAGCAACGTCGCCGATATCTTCCAGACGAATAGTATCAATAGTCATTTTCGGACAACAAACATACTATTCGTCTTCTGTTTAGAGCAGAACCAGCAGACAGCAGTTGCTTATCGGCGTTCCTTTCTGGAAGGAATGAGGAGGGGAGTCTGTGCGTATTTAAGGGGTGAGGGTCCGCGAGATGCGCCGTCAGGACTCGCGCCACTTATGGCCACACTCGACGCAGGTTAACAGCCGAACCTCGTAGGAACCGCCCGGCTTCGGCATCATCCCGTAGTAGGCCCGGTCGCTGTCGCAGTCGTCCGCTGGACAGGGCTCCTGCATCGTCTCGGTGGTGCCTTGGGTCGTGTCGGCCACGGCAGGTGCCCCGTCGTCCCGCTGCCCCTCCCGGATCGCCATCGCCGCTTCCGCTTGCGATTCCCGCGGGTCCTCGTTCTCACAAGAGCGACACACCCACGTGTCGCCCTCCGTGTGCATCATCGAACCACACTCGTCGCAGAATTGCATTATAAATGAATCTACGCACGTGGCAGATATAGGTTTTTAATTCAACTACGTTCAGAAATCAGCGAGCTGTAACGGTCATTCACTAAGAGCGTCAAAATCATCCTCGGATTGTGGTACGTGGTACCGAGTCGAATAACCTTCCTCGACAATCTCAGCGGATTTCTTATTCACTTTCCACGTCGATATACTGGCGATAGAGGTCCTCCGTAACATCGTGTATCTGTTCGCCTTCCAAGGGAATGGCGTCGCCGCACCATTACCGTAGTTCCTCTGTTATCACCGGGTTAGCGTTGTCTTTCAATGGGGTCACGAAGTAGCCGCCGTTTTCGTCAATCAGCGCGAAACGGCAGTAGCAGAGGTACGCCCGATCAAACAGAACGAGGCGATCTTCAAGCCGCGGCCCTGTGGCGAATTGCGTACTGTCGTGGGTTTCTCGTCGGTGACGGTGTAGTCGTCGATGGTTTGATCGGTGATGTTGTGGAGCAGGTGGAGTCGTGCTTCAGCCTGCTCCTTTTTGCGGCCTGCGAAATCGTCGGTAAGTAGCTCGTGCAACCACAGGACAGTGCCGTCTGCACTGATAATGTCCCAAAGCGGTTGATCTCTCGGGAGGTGGTGTCTGGAACCATGATCTCGTCGAAGACGCGCTCGACGAGGTCACTCAGATACTCCGCGAGTTCTGGCGTCAGCTGTTGGTAAAAGCCACTCGGACAAAGTGTGTCGTCGGCGGTAGCGTTGTAGCTGCGCCGGAAGTCAGCAAGAGAGCGACTCTCCTCGGTGGCAAACCGAACACGAGCGACCAGACCAGCGGTGGCATCTGGAGTTTGCGGTTGCGTTCGGCCACGCCAACCTCTTCGGCGTGGTCTTCCAGCATCAGAGAGGGAAAAAGGCTAGTAAGGCGACGCTTTATCCGGCGTGAGGAGGCTTCTTGGTACACACAGTCGCTTCCTCATTCCTTTCAGAAGGGAACGCCGATAAGCAACTGCTGTCTGCTGGTTCTGCTCTAAACTGACGACGAATAGTGCTCTGGATTTTCTTGCTGATGTTCTTCAGCTGTACGTTCAACCTTCCGCAGTTCTGTTGCTGGTTCGTCCCAATTGCATGTCTCACAACTTGCCCGCAGCACCATACTCTTCGATACTTTCCCAGTACACGTTAATCGTTATATGAAATTATACTTTAATAGAAGATCTCTGAGAGAGTGTATTAAAGCCGGAATCGGTGTGTGCTCTAGAGTCTCCCAACCGAAATCGATAGTTTCTGTGAAACCCTATATGATTGATCTCGAACTCCTAATAGTAAATACAGTGCGTTTAAACCTTATTCAATCAGGAGCGTTTATCACTCGCGATAGATGCTGATACCGACCACTGCCGTCCAGAGGTAGAGGATCGGAAGGAGGAGCGTCGCGATATCGAATACCACGTGCCCCTCGGAGCCACCACCGACAGCAGAGACGAGCGAGATCACCGCGAGAACGACCGTGAGCGTCCCGAGTCCGACGCCACTCCAGTTAACGTATCGGTGGGTAAGAGCTGTCCGATTGAGAGCCCAGCTGAACAATGCAATTCCGCTTCCGAGGAGAATAGCGTACATAAGCAGGTGGCCAGCGCCAAACGGAACGATAATCGAATCAACGACGGCATCGTGTTCACCCTCCTGTGCACCCCGCACGTCTACGTACGCCCACGTCACCCACTGAAGGCCATGAAGGACACCTAGCCCAAGGACGCCAGCCGACAGATAGCCGGCGAGCCCGCGTCTCAGAGCGGGAGTCCATCGAAGGAGCGCGACTACGCCGAGCGTTAAAATTACAATCGCGAGCGCCCATAACGCGTGGCTAAGCATCCCGAGCGTCGGAGAACCCGATGGCGGTGTGTCGGTCTGGATTACGATGATCCCACCGAGAAAGAACGGAAGACCAGCGGTGATCAACGCTCTACTCGCGAGCGAAACATCCTTTGTTGACTTCTGTCCGGTTGATGAGGGCGAGTTTTGGGGATTTTCAGACATGTTCTTGCTAGACGTAGACTGTGGTATTTGTTAACCGTTAGTAAACTACGCTATTTCACTAAATTTGATAAGAAGCGAATGCTGTGAAAGAGGATCCACACTGATGCCCTCAGCCGCGAAGCATCATTGGGCAGAACACGGGAATTAAACGGTGATATTACTCGTCTTCTTTCTTCTCTTTAATCTCCTGTAGTTGTCCGATCAGTTCATCGGCCGAGCCACCAGTCTCGACGGTCATCTCTCCCTCATATTCGTTCTCGTGGACGTTTACAGCAGTATCTTCGGCGTCTTCATCATCCACATTCTGTTGCTGCTGCTCAGATTCGTCGTAGCTACCAAAACCCATATTATACGTTTTACAGGCCAGACGTATATTTCTAGCGGTGCAATTGTCCAGAGCGTTGGTATGCCATATCCCACGGGTACCGCAGAAGATGCAGCCAATTGTCAAGAATATATGAAAACATCCGTTGAAATAGTTATGAATATTTCGATGTTTAGAGGGAGTTGGTCTTTGGTTACCTATGCTTGGGTCACAACCGATCGAAAACGATAGCCCACTGTTTCACATCGACGGCTATTTGACGATAGACTCACCGGTATTACTCGAGAGGTTTCCCGGCTTCTAGCTGTTCGCAACCGTTAGCCGCCGGATTGATCATCCATGACGAGCGAACTGCAACTCGATTTCGACGTTGACCCCGAAAGCCAAATCGAACTGTTAGCCGAGATCGTCCGTGAAGAGTACCCGCCAGCAAAAGTCCGAGATGTCGAAGAAGTAATCGCTGTCGACGGCGGCCCCATCGATTACCTCGGATGGCTCGCACTCGAGGACTACGAAGAGCACTGCTTTTTCTACAAAGATGAGGAGCCCGACCAGCAGGCACTTCGCTGGCTACTCTCGATCTCACCCCAACAGTCGGATATGCCACAGCTCAAGCGGTTTCTTCGACAGTCATACGAGAGCTATGCCGAAAGTGATCACGGAGTGGTCATCGAAATTTCGGATACGTTTCTTCCCGGAAGTACACCGAAAGCGAACATTGGGTTCTATCACAATCCGATCACGGACGATGTCAACTCCGGTATAGTTACGACTCCGGTGAATCAGCAAAAAGAGATCTTAGCGGACGTTTCGAAGTTGGTTCCGGCCAGAGATCTCGAGACGTTTGTGTTGAATACCGCACGGACACTTCGAACGGAACTCCGCAAAGACGCAGAACGGCATACACTCGAAGGGGACGTGAGTTCGATTCTCGAGCAGGATCCGAATTTTCGACGAGAAACGGTCCGTGACCTCCCTCAAGGGATTCATCCGGGGTACGTCGGTACTGAAGTGGAACTCTGGCAAAAACCGGTCTCACGGATTGATTATCTCGATGGGGCGCAAGGATTCGTTCAAATCTGGATGCCGATTGCCGACGATGATGTCTGCCTACTATCAGTCACTCGAGGTGAGTTCAATCGAGAGTCAGCGATAGACGAAGTTCGTTCTACACTCTCTAATAAAATTCAGCAATAATAACATAATCGGATTACAACTGGACAGCAAGAGGGGAGAAAGTACCCGAATCCAATACAGCGAAACGTATTTACGGACGAAAGAAAAATAGATATACAACTTCGGCTGCGGTTTCATTTCCTTCGGTGCGCCACTCAAGCGCTATTCGCTGGCGGTGATCGATCTGATCGCACCGAATGGAGACAGTGGACGCATTTCAGTAGTTCACCGCCACCGGGGACACGAGAACGGCACAGCAGACCATGACATCAGAATTTGACCTACCCTGTTCGGAATGTGAAGGAGACCTACGAGAGGCGACCATCAATCCACACGAACTCGGGATCCAGATAACGAACGATACTCCCGTTCTCGTTGCTGAATGTCGGGATTATGGTGAGCGACACTATCCAGCGCAAACGCTCAGAGAACTCGGACGCCACAAATCACAGAAGTCGTGAACGGAGCAGTATCGAACCGGTACTAATCACACAAATACATATATGACTCATTTCAAGACAGACGACTGGACGACCACCGAGTCACTCATCGATTTCGATGGGATACCAGACACAATTTCGAGCAGTTCGACACTCTGTATCGCTAAACCAGCACCGCTTACGGAACATGCACTACCAATGCGTATTACAAATCGGTATGCGGACCGCGGCGATTGTCGAATTATCGTAACGTCATCGGCCGGTGCTGAAGAAACGATTCGGCAACAAAAGGCGATCGAACCATTGGAAGAGTCTCGGATCGGTGTTGTCGATACCACAGCTAACGACTACCTTGCAGCCCTCTATCAGGAAAACCCGACTATTTCTCTTCCACATTCAAGAGAATTAACGCAACTTTCTCTTGCAGTATGGGATTTGCACGAAACGCTTTCGGAACCGTGTGAGAAAACACACATAATCATCCAATCACTCACACCAATACTTGCTGAAGGGCGTCTTGAAAGCGTAATAAACGTACTCGAGCGATGGATCGAGCAACAACGAGCTACTTCCAGCCTCACTGTGTTCAGTATCGAGTATACTGAGCACGACGAAGCCACGATGGTTGCACTCGAAAGGCTCGTCGATGGAATCGTCTGGGTCGAACAGACGGAGAGACAGAAACTTCGACTCGACTATCAGCGGGCACGAGGCCGAGAGCAGTAGCTAGCCTATTGACCGGCAGTAACTCGCACAAGATTTTCGTTTAGGTTGCTTTCTTAGAATCGTATTTTAAGTACTTCGACATCCACCTTCGGACAACTCACATGAATATCCAAGATTTGACCAGCACTCGCACCCTCCAACTCTATAGGCATTGATAAGGTCCATTTCAATGGTTCATGGGAGAAACAATCAAAGTAATCGAATTGGTCGGTACCTCAACTGACTCGTGGGAAGACGCCGCGCAGAATGCGTTAAACGATGCAGATGAATTACTCGAGAATCTCAGTGGAATCGAAATCGAATCACAGACGGCAGACATTGAAGACGGACAGATCGAACGCTACAAAACAACAGTCCACGTGGCGTTTGCGCTGCAGGATCGATGAGTAAAATCGATCAGTTCGTCTCTTTTACTGGCGGAAGATACAGTCCTGTTACGAACGTATCTCGTCGAAATGCTGTTTGCAAAGGAGGTTGTTTCTCTTGTGCGTTAGTTCGTTCCCAGCTTCACCGGCGTTCGTCTCTGTCTCGAGCGTTACGTACTCTGTTGTCCGGTTGCAGTCGGAATAGCCACACGTTCCTGCAGGACCGACTTCGACACCACTCCAGACGAGATCGTCTTCACAGTCGACACAGAGTTTACCGACAACAGTGTTAGGGTCAGTATCAACTGCAATACTGAGCAGTCGATCTTCAGTTTTCTCACACCGTAAGCACTCTTCCATATTTTCTGGTAAGGAATTACAGACCAAAGGTGTATTCCTATCCAGCTCTCGCATACATGTGCTATTATTTGGATATGCTGTCGTGTCTTTTGTTTGGTTAAACACTGTGTGATTCACTCTGAAATCTCAGGAGACAAACTCAACTGTTTCTGAGCCTGATGCGTTGGACAGTCTCTAATCAATCATAACAGACAAGTAAAGCAGTAGTTCGGAGGGACCACAAAGCATATTCCATTGAACAATGACACATATAGTAGGAAGGTGGACAGCGGGTAGGGGTACTCGCGGTTTCTGTCCACCAATTTATCGCCTATATTGAGAGGGTTGTATCTATCCAAGCATTAAAATCTGTTTTAGCTGACTTACAGATTTAGACATGGAAACACAGTACGACCCTCGTGAACAGAATAGCATGACCGCTCTGTCGAGACGGAGATGTCAGGGGAAGCGGAACGTCTCCAGATTCTTCGGCTGGTGAGTCCTAATATTGTGCTTCTGGTAGAGGGCTGAAGAGAGTTGGTCCGTCGCCTGATCGTCACCGTGAACGCAGAGAATCGTTTCCGGTTGCGGATTCATCTCTTTGACATACTGTTCAAGCCCGTTCCGATCTGCGTGGCCTGAGAACCCGCTGACGGATTCGATCCGACAGTGGAGTGTGAGGTGATTTGCGCGCCCCTCGAGCGTGACCTCCGTGCGACCGCTTTTAATTCTCCGACCGAGCGTCCCGTCTGCCTGATAGCCGACGAAGAGCAGCGTATTGTTCGACTCCGGACCGAGTAACTCGAGCCACGACATGATCGGTCCACCAGTCACCATCCCCGATGTCGAGAGGATAATACTCGGTTCGTCGCCAGCGATCTCTTCGCGCATCGGTTGACCACCGTCGACTTGCTGGAACTGATCGGCCATGAACGGATTCTCATCCTCGTGAAGGATTCGCTGTCGAAGTCCGTCGCGGAGGTACTCCGGATACGCCGTATGAATTGCGGTCGCTTCCCGAATCATCCCGTCGAGATAGATCGGCATCGTCGGTATCTCGTCCTCCCGCATCGCCTCCTCGAGGACGAGCATCAATTCTTGTGACCGGCCAACGGCGAACGCTGGAATGACGACGATGCCGTTCTGGTCGTACGTTTCCCGAATTATCTCCCTGACCCGTGCCTCACTCTCGTCCGTGTCCGCTTGGAAATCGTTTCGGCGACCGTACGTCGATTCCATAAACATCGTTTCGGCTCGAGGGAAGTCGTTAATGGCGCCGTTGAACAGCCGTGTCGGTTCGTAGTGAACGTCGCCGGAGAAGACGATATTGTGGAACCCATTCCCCACGTGAAAGTGGGCCGTTGCACTTCCCAAAATATGCCCAGCATTATGCATCGTCAACTTGATATCCGGTGCGATATCGGTGACAGCGCCGTAGTCAACCGGGATCGTATGTTTGATCGCTTGTCGTACTTGCTCACTCGCGTACGGCGGTGTTCGCCCTTCTTTCGAGGCGACGTCGAGATAATCGAGTTGTAGCAGCCCCATCAGGTCCCGTGTGGGTTCCGTCGTATAGATCGGTCCGTCGTAGCCGTATTTGAACAATAGTGGCAGTAGCGCACTGTGGTCCAAATGAGCGTGTGTCAGAACCACAGCGTCGAGTTCCGTGAGCGGCATCGCTTCCGGGACGTGAAGGTACGGTACCTCTCCTTCAGCACCGGGTTTGTCTCCGCAATCGATGAGTATCTTCGTATTTGGAGTGTGAAGGACGAAACTCGCCCGACCGACTTCCCGACAGCAACCGAGTGTCGTTACTCGGACCCAGTCGACGTCTTTGTCGGGAGAACCGTGAATTTTCTCGCCAACGTTCGCGAGGAAGTCACGTCGTTCAGCTCGTTCTTGTGTGAGGTAGTTCCTGACGTTGTTTACCGTCGACGATTCCATCGGTGGTGTCCGGACAACTTCCGGATTCCACCCCACCTCCTTCGTAATCTCGCGGACCGTACTTCCGCGTTGGCCGATCACTAACCCCGGCTTTTCGGCATTGATGAAAACCTCTCCAGTTGACGACTGAAACTCGAGATTCTGGATGTTCGCGTTTTCGGGGACGACATCATGAATGACCTCCTTCGCTTTTGCTGGACTCGATTGCGTTCCCGGGACAGGTCGAATCGTTACCCGTTTACGGAGTGCGTGGGCAAGCGTTCCGAGAATATCGTCATCTCGTGCGAACTCTCGAGGTGTTTCAGTATAGATGACAAGATCTGGACCTTCGTATTGGACATCGGTGACATCCAGATGAGAGGGAACTTCGTTTCTAACGCGTTCGTGCAAGTCGGAATGGATCGTGTCGTCGCTCATAGATAGGATCGCTGTCTCACCGGTGATCGCTTCCCTCTCGCTCATAGACCGACAACCAGAATCTCTCAGGGATGATCGGCCAACCAAATATACGAAGAGGGCTGATGAACTGGTAGTAGTGACTTTGTCAGGAGGAATAAAAACCTTCGTACCGCGGAGCGCGTTCTATGCCACCGATACACATGATGGTAACTTTTAAACGCAGGCGTCCGCTTCATTCAGGTAACGAGCCGGTTTTCCACGCCCGATGAGGCCTCTTGGCTGAGGGCAAGCTGGCAGAGACCCAGTTCCAACGTCTTGAAAAACCTTGGCCATGTTATCCTCACGATTTGGAGGTCGTGAGTGAACTACCGTGGGCCTCTGCCTGCTGTTTCGCCTCAACAATAATCTGAACCGACAGCGATGACTAACGGAGAAAGAGAGGCAATATTATCGCTCAAGCAAAGAAGCAGTTATTTCCGAAAGTGTAGCGGCTCGGCCAGTACCGTCATCATAAGGGGCTCAGAGGGGTAACTATTCGTCATCGCCGCCACAGATGTATCCCCGAGTGCGAGTGATTTGAGTCTTGGCTTCTGCAGTCAAAATCACAGCTAGCATAAGCCGGTAACCAATGGTTCGCCGATATGAGAGACCACAATCATTAGTCATGATCTTATTGATTTTTATTTTCAGATGTGTTTTAGCGAAGAACACGCGCTCACTACAGATGCTCATTGGGCGTATTTCAGTTGATATTTTTACTCGAAAATAATTAGTTACAGAACCTTCTTATGGAACTCTCTTCCCATTCGGGTGGCGCACGGTCGTACAATATTAGAGTTCCTGTTCTGTTGGCTCTGGCAGCGTAAACGAAAAGGTTGCTCCCTCGCCGGGTTCAGACTCAACCCAGATTTTACCGTCATGACGTTTGACAATCCGTTCACAGAGCGCTAACCCAATTCCGGAACCGGAGTGATCGTCGTGGGGAACATGGCTGTGGAATACGTCGAAGATACGATCTTGCTCGGCGGGGTTGATACCTACACCTTCGTCTCGAACTGACACGATCCAGTCTGTACCGTTTTTTTCGGCGGAAACGTACACCCGTGGCTGACTATCTCCGCAATAGTCGATCGCGTTTTTCAACAGGTTCTGGAACACCTGCCGAAGTTGGCTTTCGTCGCCGCGGACGCGAGGCAACTCTTCAATCTGCACCTCGGCGTTACTCTCTGTAATTCGGGGGTCGAGGTCTCTGCGTACGTCTGCAATCACGTCATTGAGATTAACCGGTTCAAGTGATTCTCCCCGAGAATCTACCCGCGAATAATGAAGCAAGCCGTCGATCATTGCACTCATTCGGTCGGCTCCGTCAACGGCAAATTCGAGAAATTCCTGTCCGTCGTCGTCAAGTTCGTCTCCATAGCGACGCTCGATGAGTTGCAGATACGACGAGACCATTCGCAGTGGCTCTTGGAGATCGTGCGAGGCGGCGTGGGCGAATTGCTCCAAGCGTTCGTTCGACTCCGCGAGGTTATTCACTAACTGTTCAAGTTCGTGCTGGTAGGTTTTATCTGCGATTGCTTCGGCGAGAACGTTTGCGACGCTCTGGACGAAGGCAACGTCCTCGTCGGTAAACGATTTGGGGGCCATATCGTGGGTGCCCAAGATACCCCACGGCTCGTCAATTGGCCCAATAACCGTACTGATGCCGCTACGGACGTTATGACTCGTCAGCAATTCCGGGCCGCTAAATCGCGATTCCGTTTCAAGGTCTTCAACGACAATCGGGTGGTTGTTCTTCAGCGTGTACGAGGCTTGAGAGTCGTCTTCAACGGCAGAGATCGTCGCTTCGCCAACAAATCCGTCCTTCCACCCGACACCTTGGCGAAGGAGCAGTTCTTGGCGTTCCTCGTCGAGATCGAGTATCTTGCAATACTTGTTGTCGAGAACGTCCGCCACTTGACGGGAGGCTTCGTGCATGATCTCGTCGAGGTCATCAGTTTCGAGTGCGAATTGCCCAAGGTCGGCGACGACCTGTTGCTGTCGAGATCGACGCTTGAGTTCCAACGCACGAGTTTCCGACCGTGCGTCGTTAATCCCCCCGGCAAAAGCGGGGACGAGTACAAATGCGGTGATAGCGAGGAGTGCTCGAGCAGGGTTACTGATAGCTGTACCGGGTGCGAAGTGGTAGAGAGTGAGGATGCCGCCCAGAATACCGATAGCACCGAGACACCATTTTGTAATGGTCGGATAGAATTGGGGGGTTACGTCAGTCCGTGGTAGCCAGTAGCCACCAAGAAGGAGGACGACACCCGGCACGCCAATAAAACCGGAAATGAAGAGAGAGTCCACCACAGGATCTCCTCGCACGATTTCGATATAGGCCAGTCCGATTGCAAACAGAATATACAGAACTCCGAGGCTAATGATAGCTCTCCTACCACCGAAATCGGACGCGATCGACTTCCACGTATCCACGAGAGAACAGTTGGTACGGAGGGGTATTGTGTGTTCTGTATCAAAATAATTCAGCCCTCTCTTCTAGGTGGTGTTCAGATAAGGTTGAAGGAGTGAGGCGTGACGTTTTCAAAGTGACTTATGCCCGAAAACGCACGCCTCAGTCCTAGTATCGGCCAGATTGACTTGGGTTTTGTGGAGCGAGAGGCAACACCGCGACTGTTGATGAAGCTCAGTATTCAGCTTCATCTCGCTGGACTCTCGCTTTCGAATACTGTTCGTATTCTCGAGATATTCGGTGTTGATCGAGCTCGATCCACCGTCCATAACTGGGTTCACAAAGCTGATCTACAGCCAGATTCTGGTCGAGATCCGGATCAGGTTGCGGTTGACGAAACCGTGATCCGACTCAATGACGAGCAGTACTGGCTGTATGCTGCGGTCGATCCCGAATCGAACGATTTGCTTCATACACAGCTTGAACCGACCAGAACCAAAGTGATAGCAAGTTCATTCATTGCGGAACTGCGCGAGAAACACGACGTCGACGACGCCGTGTTTCTCGTCGACGGCGACAAAGCACTGAACTACGCCTGCCAACGACATGATCTCGATTTCAGATACGAACGCCACGGAAATCGGAATAGCGTTGAACGTGTATTCCGAGAGGTAAAGCGACGAACTTCTTCGTTTTCAAACTGCTTTAGTCATGCACACGCGGAAACAGCTGATGAGTGGCTTAGATCGTTCGCCTTTGCATGGAATCAGCTTATCTGAACACGATGCTCTTCTACAAGCATATTTATTAGCCGCATGTGATATATTGTCTCGTCCGCTCATTGCTCTGGTACTCATTACGATGCTTCTCTCGCGAACAAATTGAGATCTTAGAAAATAGCTTCAGATCTGGGGCCGATTCGGTAACTGTTTCACCTGTACTGAGCGATTTGGTGCGCTGTATAGTGGCGATCAGCGATGAGTCATTTCTGCGAGTGCGCGCGTGGAACTGAGAGTCTGATCCGCCGAGCTAGAGCGTGTCAAACGAGTTGATCACATCACTCGTCGAGTACGTATCGACTAGGTTCTGTTTGTCAAAGTCAGAATCGTCGCTCCAGATGGCCCTATTACTGGCGATTGCACACGCGAGGTACAGCACATCGTCGGGGTCGGTGTCTCCGATAGCTGCGTCTGCCTTCTCGATAGCCGGATAGAAGTCGTCGGCAGGGATGATCTCAATGTACTGGAACAGGAGGTCAATGAACTGTGCCACTCGATCCGGTTCCATTCCGGATTTCTCTACGATCAGGTCTTCGTAGTTCTCGATTTCGTCGTGGACAAACGCGGGCGTCAGGAGATCCGGTTCGAGTGTAACGATGAGCTCCCGCGTTTTCGAATTGGCGATGAGTGCAGAGATGACGACGTTGGCGTCAATGACCAGCTTCATTCGTCGAGTCTACGCCGATTCTTCTTCGACGCGCTTGCGCCCACGTTCGTTGATTGTATCGGCGATTTCCTGAACATCGCGCTCGGTAAGTTCGCTCTCACTGGTGAGTTCGTCCATCATTTCGAGCGTCTCGATCTTTTCTTGGATGGCCTGTCGTGTGACCTCGCTCCAGTTGATCTCCGGGTGCCGTTCCATTCGCTCTTTGAGATTGTCGTCCACGTTGACTGTGATACTGGGCATACAGGAATCTATGTGGGCACAGAATACTGTGTCTTTCGGTGCATCCCGTGTCAAGCGACATCGAGTTCCTCGCACTAGATAGGACGGGAGAGTTCGAGCCGATAGACCTACAAAGTTCCAAATTCCACTGGTTCAGAAACCTGCACATTCTGGATTGTCTCGTCAGATCGAAGAAGTATGTAATAGAATAAGTGCCGCTTTTGGCCCTCAGAGCGCCTTCTACACCAATTCTCTCAAGCCATGGGCCCTGACGGGGAGCGTCCAGAATGTGCTGGGGCGTCACCTAGCTGTTATTCGACGGAAGAAGCGCTCAGACACCTGCTAAGCAGATCGCTGTTCCGTGTCTTTGCGAGTGAGACAACTATGACGAACGATCTCGAACCACTTGCGCCAGAAACAGCCAGACAAATGTACCTCGACGAACGGCGACACGAACTCACAACTGCCAGCGTGTAGGGACAGCTGGCGAAACTTCGATTGTACCTCCGATTCTGTGCGACGGTCGATGCAATCGAACCAAGGCTCGTCAAACACACGCTGATATTCGCATTAGCCCGAAAATTGACTACCGGATAGTGAGAATCGGAAACTCCAGTGAGCTCCCAACACTGTTCGATAATCATGGAATCTCGGCGTCTTCATCGTGGAGTCGATTTATGTTACTTGCTGTGGTGACAGACGCTGTAATGTCTGAGCGGACCTTTGGAACAGCGCGAGCGACGAAGGGTTTCGGTATCTTCGACGACCACGAGACAGACTGGACGTGACTCCGAACGCTGGCACAGATGACCGAGAAGGGTGCTGAAGTCGGCGAGTGTCTCTCGGCTGCTCGGCGAATCAACGAACGCGACATCGAGAGTTGGATTTCGGAATGGGCAACCCTCGCGGAACGTCTCGAACAGGATGCCGAGGACGCTCTCGACAAAGGTCACGAAATCAGTGCTCGAGAATTGTTCCTCCGGGCACAGAATTACTACGGGGCCGCTGAATACGGTTGCTCTCCGTCTCACACCCGGTTTTTCGAGCTGTGGGAAAAGAGTTAGGAGTGTTTGGCTCTGTCGAAATCCTCAAAACATGATAGGTTTGGCACCGTCCGCGGTAAGTACAGGTGAAGGACTTACCACTGCGGTCGCGTCGCAAACGCAGCACCCGCGAGCGACCGTCGGGAGCGAGCGGCCTTTTTAGCGTAGATTTTTGGAGGAGCGGTGAGCGAGCAACGCGAGCGAACCCGACGAGAAAAAGGTACTTCTGCACGTGTATTGAACGTGTGTTTCACGCTAAAACACATCTGAAAAATGGGATTTCAACAGAGCCAAATCTACCAAACGGCTTGTCGTTGGCGTCGAGGTGAAAGATAAGAAGCCGTCATGATGAACTCGCACTCTATCTATCACACGGTGGGTGCTGCCATCGCCTATATCTGATTTGGCGACCCACTCGAGATATGAATATCCTCGTCTTCGGCGCAGGTCCGCTGGGCAGTCTGAAGGCAGCACGACTCCACGAGGCAGGGCACGACGTTCATCTCCTCGCCAGGGGGCAACGGTTAGTGGACCTGAAAGAGCACGGAATCGTTATTCACGAAGAGGGGACCGATGGGGAGGAAGTCGCTCACGTTCCCGTGGTAGAGTCGTTCGAACCCGACGACGACTACGATCTCGTTCTGATTGTCATGGGGGAGCACCAAGCCGTACAGATTCTGGATACGTTGGCAGAAAACGACCACGTCCCGACGTTTCTCTTCATGGGGAACAACGTCAACGGGTCTGACGAAATAGTTCAGGCGCTCGGCAAAGAGCGCGTGATGCTGGGGTTTCCGTACCCTGGCGGGAAACGAGAGGGCCACGTCATGCGCGTGCTCCCGATCGACGAGGACGAGAAATACACAATCCCGATCGGCGAGGTCGATGGAACGGTTCGACCCAGAACTCGACAGGTAGCCGCCGTGCTCGAGGACATGCGCGGGTACGACGTCAAAATCCGGACGGACATGGACGAGTGGTTGAAATACCACGTCGCGTTGCTCATGTCCGGGCTCGTGCCCGCGCTGTACGCCGCTGATACAAGTATGAAACGGCTTGGCGAGACCAGAGACCTGCTGGTGCTGTCGGTTCGTGCGACGAAGGAGGCGCTGCGAGGATTACGTAACGCAGGGTATGCACCCAGTCCGCCGGTCGTCAGAGTCTTCGAGTACGTGCCGGAACCGATCTGCGTTTGGATTATCGGATGGCTCATGCGAAACGAGTACGCGAAGATTTCGGTCGAAGGGCACGCCCGAGATGGCCGAGACGAAATGCGATATCTGTTCGACGGATTCCGTTCGATACTAGACGAAACGGATGTGGAAACGGAAGCCATCGACCAGCTGGCTCCGTATTACGATCCAGAGACAGCGCCGTATCCCGAAGGCAAACGAAAGCTATCCTTGCAGTGGGGCGGGCTCGTTGCCCCCGCAATCGGAGTTGGAGCACTCGCGCTCGCACTTCGAAGTTTGCGCTCGAGAGCGAGCGCCGATTCCGCGGCCGAACGCGAATTTCGTGGCGTCTATTACGAGGTGAGCGGCCCCGAAGACGCGACCGCGGTGGTGTTCACACACGGATTCGCCCTCGACCGCGAGACGTGGCGGGAGCAGACCGCGACGCTGTCGGAGTCGTATCGGGTTCTCTCGTGGGATCTCCCCGGATGTGGCGACGCAGCCGCAGTGAGCGATCCAGTGAGATTTGAGGCCGCAGCACGGAAATTGCTCGGTATACTGGACGAAGAAGGAATCGACCAGGCCGTCCTGGTCGGCCAGTCGATGGGAAGCCTGTTGAGCCAATACATTGCGTACCACCACCCCGACCGGGTTCAAGCACTCGTTCACGTCGGAGGCTTCCCGTTGCACAAGGGGTTCTCTGAACGCACGATCAAAGTGATGGGGTTGCACGTGAGGGCGCTGAAGCGTATGCCCGAACAACTGCTGTACGACGTATTTGGACGGTTTGTCGCTCACACACCCGACGCTCAAGCGTACGCGAGACGGGCGAGTGCATGCACCGGGAAAGAGAATATGGTCTCCCTCGAACGGAGTCTCCTCGAAGACATGGACGAAGGAATCCCCGAACTAACTGAGCTCCCTCAATTAGTCGTCGTTGGAGAACACGAGTACTTGCTACTCCGGAAGAAAGCGACGGAGTGGAACGACCGACTCCCCAACAGCGGGTACAAGGCGGTGCCAGATGCAGGACACATAGCGAACCACGATAACCCGACGGCGTTCACCGAGATTCTGTCCTCGTTTCTGGAGTCACTGGACTGATCGACAGCTGGATTGTACCATCGTACCGATCGAAAACTGGATATATTCCCGAAGGAGCGCGGGCTAGTCGTCCCGTGTCCTGCCTGTCTCACCGTTCTCACCCAGTTCGATGGTGGAGCAATGAAGGAGATTGATCTCGGAGTCGAAGAATTGACTGGTATACTTACCTTTGCCCGCGACGAATTATACACCGATCATGAAACTCTTGTCCAGATTCGTGGGCACGACCGACGAACCGTCTGCGCACTCAGTGGATCGAAGCGAGCCAACTGACCAGTCGAAATCACGACGAACCAAGTTCCTTCAGGGAGCCGTCGTTTTCATCGTCATGTTCGTAACGCTCTGGTGGCTGCTATCCCGCGGTGAAGAGCGATCGGAGTAGCTGGTATGGAGAGAAACGTTGGCGGAACGGACCGAACGATCCGAATCGCTGTCGGACTCGTCTTGGTTGCAGCGATGATGGTGACGGTCGCCTTCGGGGAATCACTCGGTGATCCCACACAGGGAATCATCGCAGCAGCCTTGCTACTCGTCGCCTTCGTACTGTTGGCCACGGTCGGGGCAGAGAAGTGTCCGGCGAATCGTGTATTGGGTCGGAACACGTACGACGAGCATGAGTCCGAACGCTGATGAACAGACACGAACTGATCGACGTCGGGACGATCTCGATGAGTGGGTTGCTCTTGCGGAATTCCCGGTTCTTTTCCCGGTCGGTTTCCAGCGCTCCGATCGGTGACGTCGTCAGCGGTACGGCGATCGACATCGAGACCGTTCGAACCGGGGGTGTTCAGGAAGTCGCTGCATCCACTCCCGTCGGAGAGTTCCGGGCAGCATATCTCGTCACCCAGTGGCGAGGGCCAGACGCACCGACGCTACTGTATCACCACGGAAGTGGCGAGCAGCCCTTCGACTTCGGGCGGTTCAGTTCGAACTCGTTCCGTCGCCTCTTTGGGACAGACGGCGGCCCGGACGTCAACCTGATCGCCCTCCGAGCACCGTTTCACGACGGCTCGAATAGGGAGTACATACGGGCGATGGACACCCTCGAGAACTTCGTTGGGATGCTTGCGACATCGGCTTCGCTCATCGAGGCACTGACCGCGCAGGTGCGAGACGCAGGCTGTCCTGCCACCCTTGCTGCAGGTATCAGCCTTGGCGGCTGGGTTGTCAATCTTCATCGCGCCTACTACGGGGGTGTCGATCGGTACGTCCCGATATTCGCCGGGGCACAACTCGGGGAGTTGTTCGTGTCGTCGATTTATCGGAAACTGGTGGCCGAACCGGCGCTAGCGAATCCAGAAGTAGTTCGCACTGTCCTCGACTTCGAGGACGACTTTGCAGCCGTCGGTTCCGCCGACTGTGACCCGCTTCTCGCTCGCTTCGATCGGCTCATCGAGTTCGAGAGACAGCGAACTGCCTACGAAGGGGTCGACGTTGCTACTCTGGAGAAGGGGCATATCACTGGTTCACTCGCAACTGACGCACTGCGGAGTCACATCCAGCAATCCATCGCCAATACGCGTGAGTGATATTCTGACGCTGTTCCGTCTCTCACACCCACGGAGACAGCGCACCTCCAGTCGTAATCTGATCGTCTGCAATGAGTCTGTCGTGGAGGACGCAGAGTCCAGTAACGAGCAGTGCAGCACTGATGCCGGCGACACCGCAGGACGGTCGCGGTTGCACCGGAAATAACGTACAGTAAACCGTATCAGCGAAGCAGGGCCTCGATGTTCCGATACCGAATGTTCGCCCAAGCATCCAGACCAAGGTCGAACTGATCGAACAGGTCGAAGTGCGGAATCTCCTGCCCGGGAAAGAGGTAATCGGTCCCGAATACGAGCTGGTCGTGGTGTGACTCGAGCAACGCCTGCCCGTGCTCGTGGTCGCGGGTAAGTGCGTTCCATCCGCCCAGCGTAGAAATGTCGCCGTAGATGTTGTCGTACTCCGCAAGCAGGTCCCAGATCCGACCGCGTGACGTGATCGAGCCCTCCGGGATGCTGCCGAGATCGACTGGTTCGACATCCGAGTCGATGTGTGCCCACCACCCGTGGGCGTGGGCGACGAAGTTGACGTCCGGATACGACGCGAGGACGTCTTCGAGCCGCGGGAGACCGACCTCGTCGGTCATCGACTGCTGGTCGGTGTGAAAGATGATCGGGAGACCGTAGTCGGCACACAGTTCGTACAATGATTCGAGGCGTTCGTCGTCAATGTCCATCTCAACCTTTAGTTCGCCAAATCCACGAGCACCACGGCTGATGTAGTGCTCGAGGAGGTCTCTGGCAGCGTCCTCGCCGTCGACTTCCCGCGGATCGATCGAGCAGAACGGAACGAGTCGGTCGGGATACGCCTCGAGTTCGTCGAGCACCCACGAGGTTGGTATTTCGACCGGAAAGCTCTCGGGAAAACCGAGCGGAAGCACGACCGCACGATCGATCCCATTGGCATCCATCCAGTCGACGAGCTGATCGGCGGAAAGCGGGTCTCGCCCCCGTGCTTCCGCCGGGGTGATGTGCGTGTGAGCGTCGAACAGCGGGAGGTCACTGACGGATTCTCTCTCGCGTTCGTCGGTCTCTGAATGCGATGTCGAACCGTCGGCATCGCTCGAGACGAATCCAGCAGTGGGTATGGAAAGTCCAACACCTGCTGTTGCGAGATATCGCCGCCGCGTCGGATTAACTCCCGCGCATTGGGTGTCTTCAGCGTCCGAGTCGCCTGGCTCTGAATCACGGGGAGCCAAATCGTCGACGGAACGGGGCATATCCGGTCGTTCTACAGCGTGCTGTTTATTAGTGGTTGATGATGAATTTAATAAACTCACTTAAAACACATAGTTAAGAGGATGTAACAAACCTGGGCGGATAGCGCTGCTGTCACCGTTTTTGTGCGATACTGCCAATGGGACCCCACGCTGGTGGAATACGAGTATCGCTCCGTTGCTATTCGACATATTCGCCTCCGATCCGGGGGTCGCCACCGTTCCTTCCGTTATCATCCGGGCCCGGTTCCTCGTGCTGTTTCGTTCCAATCGGTGACGCTCGAGGGATCCGCATGCCGGCTCAGGCCCGAGTGTAAAATATAATTAAACTCTTGCACACTTACCGGAGATCCATTAAATACGCCCCGCTGAAGTGTGTGGATTCCCACCAAGTCAAACAAGGATGGGCACTGCAGGCTCTAGTTCGAGTGTCGAACGACTCGGCCTTTGAGGCGTGAGGCGGCCGAAATCGACCGTCTCAAAACGGTGTTCTGACGGGGACTCGCGTGGAGATGACCAATGAGTCTCGAACCAATCGAACCCAACCACGCACTCGAACTGTATCTGGCCGACCGTGAAAACAGTGTCACCCAGGCCACGCTGTACTCCCACCGTTCACGACTGGGCCACTTCATCCGGTGGTGCAACGAAGTAGAAACCGAAAACCTGAACGAATTCACAGGCCGCCAACTCCACGAGTTCCGGATCTGGCGACGCGTCGAAGGCGACCTGGCACCGGCTACTGAGAAGACCCAAATGGACACGTTGCGCGTGTTCATCAAGTGGCTGGAGTCAATCGATGGCGTCGAACAGGATTTGCACACGAAGGTGCTGTCCCCGACGCTGACCGGAAACGACAACATCCGGAGCGTGATGCTGGACTCAAAGCGAGCTGAACAGATCTTGGATATCTGCGAAAATACGAGTACGCGTCGCGGCCCCACGTGGCGTTGGAACTAATGTGGCATACAATGCTGCGGGTTGGTGCAGTCCACGCCCTGGATTGTGCCGACTACGATCCTGCGAACCAGGCACTCGAAGTAATCCATCGCCCAGAGACTGGGACACCATTGAAGAGCGGTGAGACGGGACAGCGATTCGTTGCGCTCTCTGAAGACGTCTGTGAGGTGCTGAATGACTGGATCGAACAGCAACGGCCAGCAGTCACCGACGAGCACGGCCGCGAACCACTCGTGACAACACCGGAAGGGCGTGCTCACACGACGACTCTACGCGGTGACTGCTATCGGTACACTCGTCCATGCGTCCCCACGAGAGAGTGCCCGCACGGACGTAATATCGAGGAATGTTCGGCCACCGACTACGACGGCGCTTCGGAGTGTCCATCATCGGTGAGTCCGCATGCTCTTCGACGGGGCGGCATCACTCACGCGCTCTCGGAAGACTGGCCAATGAAGGCGGTTGGGGATCGGGCGAACGTCTCGGAAACGGTGCTGGAGATGCATTACGATTCTCGCTCAGAAGAAGAGAAAATGGAACAGCGGAGGGAGTATCTGGACGATCTCTGACGGGAGATGTCCACAATTTTTCGGGGTTTCGGCCAGTGTTAGTGCACCCGAGAAGCCGCATGATCGAGAAATCGATGACTGTGAAGCGCTACTCACCAACAACGCACACGCGTGTCCATCGACGCTAAGTCTTCACCCAATCCGACGCGGGACGATCACTCCTTTTTGAAAACGGACGGTCTTGAGAACATCGTGAGTGACCGGATGATTTGCCGTGGCACGCTGAAGGATAAGATATCCACCGCCGAGCAGGACGAGAAGAAAGACGAGCGGAACGAACATTCCGACGAGTGGCCACCAACCACTGGTAGTCCCGTTCCAGCCCATCATTCCACCGTATCCCATCATCCTTCCGAACCCCTTCTCATCCTGAGCAACAGTAGTACGATAATTACCCCGAGGAGAAGGAGAATCAGCGTAGTAGGGTTAAGCTAGTCCGAGGACGACATCGGTAATCAGGCCTCCGATGCGGATTCGAATTCGTCATTGACGGTCGAAAGGGTTCGCTCGAATCGATCGTGAACCTCCGTTGCGATAGAGTCGAGCGCCTCGTTGTCGGCGATACCGACGAGTTGGTGGGGATCAACCGCACCCACGACGACGGTTCCCTCGTCAGTTTCGTAGACGATGACGTTACACGGGAGAACTGCGCCGAGTTCGATTTCCTCGGTCAATCCCTCGTGTGCGAGTGCTGGGTTGCACGCACCGAGAATTCTGTACTGCTGAAATTCCTCTCCGAGTTTCTCCTTGAGCGTCGCTTGGACGTCGATGTCGCAGAGTACGCCGAACCCCTCGCCTTCAAGGACAGCAATCGTTGTATCAACGACTTCGCCGAAGTCACCAGCCACCGATTTTTGTATAGTATATCCCATATCGCACACGCTACTGGAAGGGGCTCAATCGTGTTGGCGTGAGTCTTTGTACATCTTTTTTGATTCATCGGCAGCGAGGATCCAAGAAGAGTTCGGCAAATAGAACATTTTGAAGAGTTCAAAGATTGAATTGTTTCGGATTGTAACAGAGCCAAATACACATATGTGGTTATTTCCTATCCTCTTCTCCAAGAACGACTTTATATTGCATTGACCCTCCGTATAGCGAGTACAATACAAACAGCATCCCAATTGCGACGATTCCTGTTTGGATTGCACCCGCCTGATAAATTGACATCACTTCCAACTCGAACAGGATCCCTTCGATGACCGATCCCAGACTGATGAACACGAATCCGATCGCAACGTACAGCATTGGTTGCCCGTTCCCCCGACGATAGCTCCGATAGGCTTGCAAAGCGATCAGGAATCCGAGCACTACAACGACGAGTTTGGCGATAATGAGTTCTGTATGCATGCTTATTCACCCCGAATGTTCCCCCACATTCTGGCGAATCGATCTGGGGTGTCTTCTTCAATCTCTAATTGGATTTCGTACTGTCCATCGGCAAACGTGACGAGGACGGCGTTGAGTATCGTTTCGTATTGCTTCCGATGGTGTCCGTGTGGATCGATCTGGAGATTTTCACTCACCAGTCCGGCTGCCTGGAGTTGATCGACTCGGTCATAAATCGTCGATTTGGATCCGTCACATTTCTCTCCGAGTTCCTCGACCAACATCGGCTGTTTACTCAAGTAGGCCAGAATCTCACGTGCGTAGTCGTCAGCCAAGAGATCAAGCACCTGTTCGGACTCTGGCTCGCCCATGTGATAGCACGAACTGCACCCACTGTGAAAAACGGTGTCATTCAGAGTGCTCCACCGGGTACTCTGCGACGTGAACTGAGAATGAGGACTTCTGGCGAATCTCCCCCATATATATCTTTCCCACAAACGGCGACCCACGGATTGTGCAATAGTGATTATACTATACAATACCGTACTAGCTACTGTGATCGAACCATGACGCAATTACCCATATCGGTCGGCCAGAGCGGACGCAACTCCCTCCTCGCAGGAATGATGCTCCTCTTCACTGCTACCGGGAGCGTTGCTGCACAGCAGAGAACGAATGGATACGGTGGGATGATGAACGAGGGCTGGGGGATGTTCGGCGGCTGGGGCTTCCTCTGGCTGTTGTTGCTCGCTGGACTCATCGTCCTCGTCGTCTCCGCGGTCAATGGGAGCGACCAGTCCCAGGGCGGTGAACAACCCGATCGAGCGCTCGCAGAACTCCGCGAACGCTACGCACGAGGAGAGATCGACGAAGAAGAGTTCGAAGAACGTCGCCGCACGCTCGGCGATACGAGGTAATTCCAGATGCCCAACCACACACTCACTCGACGGCGCACGCTCTCACTCACCGGCAGTACAATTACTGCTGGTCTAGCGGGATGTGTAACCAACGGTACTGATCAGCTCACGAATAACGGAAATACAGACGAAGATGAAACAGGCGCATCCCAAGATGACTCGGACGGTGACCACGACCACGAGGTCGAGCACACGCTCGGCCATCCGGAGGAGCACATCGAAGTGAGGATGGAATCCGACGACGAGACTCATCACTTCGTCCCACACGCCGTTCACGTCGAATTGGGAGGAACGGTGACGTGGATGCTCGACAGCGGTGTCCACGATACGGTCGCGTACCATCCGGAGAACGCCTCTATCCTCCCATCAGCGTCCGATCAACGAATTCCAGATGGTACTGATCCGTGGGCGAGCGAAATCTACGACACGGAAGGTGAATCGTTCGAGATGACCTTCGAAGAGGAGGGCATCTACGACTACACCTGTACGATCACCGGACACGGCCATCGGGGTGGCGGCCACCACGGAGGGCACCAATCACACGAATCCACGGGGATGGTTGGCCGCGTGATCGTCGGCGATCCTGATCTCGATCCAGATGAGCAACCGGCAATGCGGCCACCTTCCAGCGAACTACCTGAAGCCGCACGCCATGAACTGGAACAGTTCAACGACCAGACTCGGGATGCCCTCAACGATCACTGATCGGCACCCAAATAGTATTGTTAGATAAACTCAATACTTTGGCGCATCCGTACCTTATGGACACTAATGAATAAACAAACGAACCGCGATATGCCGAAAGTAGGAACGCAATGACGCCGTTGCCTAATTCCCGAATTAACCGACGTGACGTACTCAAGTCCGGTGCTATCGCAGGTGGAACCCTGATCGCTGGATGTTTCGATACCACAACCAATGACGATGCATCGCCGGACGAACGCGAATTCCCAGAGCCGCAATACGGCGATCCGGATCGGGAGTACCACCTTCGCGCGACCGAGAGTGAAGTGATGGTCGCAACCGACGATCCCTACAACGGCTGGACGTACAACGGTGAGTATCCAGGCCCCGAAATCCGTGCGGTGGAGGGTGAACGCGTCCGCGTCACCGTCGAGAACGACCTGCCGGAGGAAACGACGATTCACTGGCACGGGATGGTACTCGACGGTGATAACGCGATGGACGGCGTTCCGGGCGTCACCCAGGCCGCGATCGAACCTGGAGAGGAATTCGTCTACGAGTTCGATGCAGAACCGGCTGGCACTCATTGGTATCATAGCCACGTCGGTCTGCAACTGGATCGAGAACTGCTCGGCCCACTCATCATCGAAGAACGGGATCCGCACATCGAGTACGACACGGATGAGACGCTCATCTTGGATGAGTACCTCCCAACCGAACCACGTGTTGATACCTCAAGCGGAAATGGAGGCGGAATGGGTGGCATGGGCGGCATGGGAGGTGGTGGATTCCCCGATGCACCGCCGGCAGAAGGAACACTGATCAATGGACGTCTCCCGGAGGAACCGGCAACCATCGATGTCGAAGAGGGCGACCAGATTAGACTCCGACTCATCAACGCAGCAGCGGCGGCGACCTACGAAATCGGTATCGACGACCACGAACTCACCGTTACTCATACGGACGGCCCAGCCGTCGAACCCGTCCCCGTCGATACGCTCGAAATCGGCCCAGGGGAGCGATACGATGTAGTCGTTGAGGCACGATCCCCAGGTACGTGGCCGATCCGGATCTGGCCCGTCGATGAATCGACGTCGGCTGGCCGGGCACTACTGGACTACGACCAGTCTGATGGGGACGGCACTGAAGGTACAATCGGTTCTCGTCAGCTCCAGCTCTCGGATCTCAATGCGATCGATTCTCTCGATGCCTATAGTGGTGAGCCAGATCGAACGATCGACCTCACGTTGTCCGGAGGAATGATGGGTGGGGACGGGGACGAGTGGACCATCGACGGGCAGGCGTATCCGGATACTGATCCGATCAGTATCAAAGAGGACGAACACGTCCGTTTCCGAATGGTCAACCGAAGTCCGGTTCGCCACCCCATGCACCTTCACGGACACCACTTTGCGGTCGGTAACGCCCTCAAAGATACGGTCATCGTTCCCGGTCACATGGGTGAGATCACGATCGATTTCGTCGCTGAAAACCCTGGTGCGTGGTTTTTCCACTGTCACCATCTCTATCACATGGAAACGGGAATGGCTCGTGAGGTCCCATACGAACAGTAGCAATATAGACCGGCCCGTACCAATCACACGGGTCCCACTTATCGATCGGTGTATCAGGGCTAAATGGTAAACTCGTAGTACTCATTTGAGCAAACATGTCATCAAAGTCAGACGGGATTCGCGTGTGGCTCGTTGAGCGGGGATATGATAACCGAGATCTCATCATTCTCAAATACGCCACTCCCGAGGGGAACCGAGTCTACCGGAAAGAGGTTGCGTCACAGGCACTGGAGACAGTGACTGCTGCCAAAGTCGTCTCTCCTGACGATTTGGGAACCGTTGAGGATCCAGACGTGCGAGAACGGTACGCCGACGAAGTCGGGCGGATGGTAAATAACCGCGATCCTGATGAGCCGGTTTAATCGTCACTAGCGAAGAGCTATTGTCCACTTTTCGGTAATATCCTCCCAATTTCACGAAGATGAGCGGGTGTGGGGTAGAATTGAGTATCCTGTGAGATGCTATCAAAATTCGTTGGCAGGACACCCACGACTGTCAAGAGGAAACATTCAAAATAACGAGAAAGACAGCACGAATTACACGGGCGCGGCTACGACCTGTTGAATTCGGCGCTCAATCTTTTATAGGATTGAATATGAGGTCTCGGTAGTCATAGCCGCGGCCTTGTTGAAATCAAACGGTGATGAGTTTTAGGAGTCGTGCTGCATACACGGCACATGTCTCGTGTGGCCGGAGAGTTGTAGTTACGTTTCCTGTGAGATTGATTCAGACACGAACATGGCGGGATGCGTCCACGGATAGGTATTACTGTTCAGGTTTCGTGACACTCTCAGAATCTGGCTGTGAATATTAACCTCATAGCCGTGGTGCTACGGACAGAACACGGATCACTGTGTTCTGATCAACAATGAATCGACGTGAGTTACTACAAGCAGCGACTGGCACACTGGTGCTGACACAGGCACCGATCGTGTTTGCACAGGATGATGAGGAGTTCAACGCTGTGGACATCATGTTCGTGCGAATGATGATTCCGCATCACGAGGGGGCGATCCAGATGGCCGAACTCATCCCAGAGCGAACCGATCGGGAGGAATTACTCGATCTCCGGACAGAGATAATCGAGGAGCAAGAAGCGGAGATCGATCTCATGTGTGAATTGCTCGATGATGCCGGTGTCACCGGTTGTGACGAGGTGGGGAGCATGATGCCCCACGAGGTGGGGAGCATGATGCCCCACGAGATGGGAGAGATGATGCGCGGCGACGGGATGGACGACGATGAGATGAGCAACGGGATGGACGACGATGAGATGGGCAACGGAATGCGCGCCGACGAGATAGAGGAGATGATGCCGCGAGAGCACATGATGACCCACGACGACAGGCGCGAACTCCGTCGCGCCGAAAACGAGGAGTTCGATTGCCTGTTCGCCGAACACATGATTCGCCATCACGAGGGTGCCGTCGTGATGTCCGAGCACGTGCTCGACGAAGGTGAATCTGAGCGCGTTGCCGATCTCGCAGACGGGATTATCGACGCTCAGCAAGAAGAGATTGAACTGATGGAGGAGTGGCGAGACGACTGGGATTGTTGACGTCAAATCCCTAATTCGGTTTTTTCCGGAGCAATCCAGTCTATTCGAGGGGATAGCACCCCGCATTGACATCCTCCTCCGGCTAAAGCCGGAGGAATCCTGAGTCAAGCGAATCGAAGATTCGCGTACGTCGCAAACCTCCGGTTTGCTCAGTGTTGGAGATTTCAGGTTTGCAGTCCTACCGAGCATCCAAACGGTGAGAATCCGTGGGATGCTCACGGACTGTAGCGGGTGGGACTGCTGGGAGTGCCAAGCCCCCGGTACTCCTATCCTCTATC